>JAAYEJ010000021.1 GCA_012728835.1 Candidatus Brocadiaceae bacterium
CGTCCTGGAGGGCGTGCACGGTGACCTGGCCCATCCGGTAGCTCTTGCTGAGCGCCCGGACGGCGTAGAGGAGCGGCCGGGCGTTGCCTGCGCCGGCGTTCACCGGGGGATTCCCTCGAGGTCCAGCAGGCGCTGGAAGGCGTCCCAGACGGTCCGGTAGTAGTCCATGATGCGTTCGGGCTGGTCCGAGGCGGGGATCTCGGCCAGGCAGTAGCCGTCGTAGCGGCGTTCGCGCAGCAGACGGAACAGCTCCAGCCAGGGGTAGGCGTCGGAGCAGAGATCGTGGATGTGGGCCACGCGGATGCGGTCGGCCAGGAGGTCGAAGGACCGGCGTATGGATCCGTCGACGACCTCGCTGGAATCGTGGTTGGAGTTCCAGCAGACGCAGGCGTTCGGGTGGTCGGCGTAGTCGAGGATCCGCTTCATGCGGTTCGGATCGCTGGTGCCGGGGCCGTGCATCTCCACGCGGATCTCCACGCCGACGGAGGCGGCGTCCTCGGCGACCTCGGCCAGGCAGCCGCCGATCTGCCGCAGCGTTTCGTCTTCCGGCACGCCGTCGACCAGGGAGTTGGGGCGCACCTTGACTCCGGGCGCGCCGACGTCGGCGGCCAGGCGCACGTACTCCTTCGTCCCCTGCACGTGCCGGCGCACCTCGTCCCGGTCCGCCATGTGGTATTCGAAGAGGCTGCCCATCTCGACGAGTTCGACGGGGCTCTGCTCAAATCGGTTTCGCACCCGGCGGCGGGCCTCGGGGCTCAACGTGGTCTCCACGCCGTGGGCGTGTGTGGTTCGCAGCTCCACGCCCAGGAAGCCGTGTGCGGCGCACGTGTCCAGAAGTCGGTCCAGGTCCCAGTCCCGGGCAAGCTGGTACGTGACAAGTCCCAGTTTCATCGTTCCTCGCTCCCCTGTGGTCGATGGGGTCGGTGCGTACACGCCGCCGCATTATAGCCGGTACGGACGCGGCTGTAACCGGGCGGTCAGGCGGAGGTCGGTACGCTCCGGACCATCCGGTTGCGCCCTTCCTGCTTGGCCCGGTAGAGGGCCTCGTCAGCGTGCTGCACCAGGGCCTGGGCGTTGGCCTCGGGGAAGTCGGTCGTGGAGGCGGTCCCCACGCTGAGCGTGATGTCGATGGTGCCGAGGCCGGTTCGCGCCGGTGTGCCGGCGACCGCCCGGCAGGCGCGTTCGGCGACTTCCTGGGCGACGTCGCCGTCGCAGCCGGGGAGGATGACGAGGAACTCGTCGCCTCCGTAGCGTCCGACGCTGTCGTAGCTGCGCACGCTGGTGAGCATGATGGCGGCGGCGGCTGCCAGCACGGCGTCGCCGGCCGGATGCCCCCAGGTGTCGTTGACGTGCTTGAAGTGGTCCAGATCGGCCATGATGACCGAGAGCGGCAGGCTCTGGCGCACGTGGCGGGCGAATTCGCGCTCGAGAACGTCGAGGATCGCCTGGTGGTTGTGCAGGTCGGTGAGGCCGTCGCGGGTGGCCGCCCGCAGGAGTCGGCCCTGGGTCTCCAGCAGTTCCTGCTGGAGTTCGATGATGCGCTGGCCGGCGCGCACGCGGACCTCCAGCTCCTGCGGATCGAACGGCTTGACGAGGTAATCGTCGGCGCCGGCGCGGAGGCCTTCGACCACGTGCTCCTTGCGGTCGGCGGTGTTGAGGATGATGAAGTAGGCGAACCGGCCGCTCTGGGCCCGGCGCACGCGCCGGCAGAGTTCGGGGCCGCTCATGTCCGGGAGTCTCCAGTCGCAGACCGCCAGGCGGGCGCGCGCGCTCAGCAGGATCTCCTCCGCCTCTCGGGCGGAGTACGCGCTGATCGTCTCGTAGCCCCCGTTCCGGAGCGTCTCCTCCAGCATCCGGTGGGTTGCCGGGTCCTTCTCGGCAATGAGCACCTTCACCTTCCGCCTCCACGATTCGGCCCGCATTCGGGGTCCGTTCAGCCCCGCTCCCAGCATGCGGCCGCCGGGGTGGTACGTTCGGCCGCCTCAGCGCCCGCCCGGGCCCCCGACTGCGGCGCGCGACCGACATCCTGTGTGCAGAGCGGCCCGCCGTGCCTTCGCACCGGAGGGCGGCCTGGTTCCTGGCACGCCCGCGGCCGATCCGGGGTGAAGGGATGCGTGTCCGTTCCTCTTCCAGTCTGCGGTGAGCGGGGCGAAAAGTCAAGGTGCTTCTCCTCCGGCGTGAACCGCAGATAGAAATGTCCGCTATACACGGCAGATAGAAATGTCCGGTTGTTGCCGCAGCCATGAATGCCCCGTCATGTCCTGGCAGCCCCGGCGCCGGGGTTCCAGTCGCTCGCGACTCTCCGGTCCGTCCGCCGTGCACACGGGGGGCGAGCCGGGGGGGGCGTCCCTGTTGACGGGCCGCTCGCCGTTGCCATATCCTATGCGGGTGCGCGGCTGCGGCGGCCGCCGCGGCGACGGCTGCGGCGGAACGCCGGATCGGGCGATTCGGGCCCACAGACAGAGGTCGGCTATGAGTGCGAGGCGCCCTGAAGACCAGAGAACGTGTCCCGGCGAGCGGTACTCGATCTCGCTGGCCATCTGTCGGACACGACAGCGCAACCAGTATCCGAAGTGCCTCCTGTGCCCGGAGCGCTCGTCCGAGCTGATCGGCTCCATGGCCAGCGACCCGAAGGTGAAGGCGTCCGTCTTCCGCGGCGGCAGCGTGCTGGGCCGCGTGCCGGACGAGATGAACGAGTACGTCGTGCGCAAGGTGGGCCTGGGCGCGGCCCAGTTCCTCCGTGCCGAGCAGCCCTCGGGGGCCGGGCTCGTGGTCGCTTCGGACCTGCGCGAGAGTTCGCGGGCGTTCGCACGCATCTTCTGCGAGGGCGTCAACCGCGGGGGCATGGACACCCTGAACATCGGTGCCGTGCCGCCCGAGTTGATCGCGTTCGTCCTGGGCACGGACGGCCAGACGGGCGGGGCGTTCATCGGGGGCGGCAACTACGCGGACACGGTCAACGGCGTGCGGATCTGGCGCGGCAACCGGACGCCCGTGGCGATGGGCACGGGGCTGGAGAAGGTGGGACTGATCGCCCGGCGGCTGCGCACGGGCTGCAGCCGGCTCCCCGGCAGCCGCCGCAATGCCAACCCGATGCTGGACTACGTGGCCTACGTGCGCAAGTTCGTGCCGAAGCTTGCGCCTCTGAAGGTCGTGATCGACGGCGGCTACGGCACTGCCGGGCGGGTGCTTGAGCCGGTTCTGTCCGGCCTGCCGATCGAGATGGCGCCGTGTCACTTCGACGAGGACCCGCACAATCCGTTCCTGGGTCGCCTCTTCCCGTGCAACGCCCTTGCGGCGTCGGTCCGCGCGGAGATGCAGAAGGCCAGGGCCGATTTCGGGGCGGCGTTCGATTTCGACGGCGAGCGCATCGCCTTCTTCGACGAGCGGGGCCGCGTCCTGCCGGACGATGCGGCCGCCGGCCTCATCGCGTCCGAACTGCTGGCCCGCGCTCCCGGCTCGTCGATCACCTGCGACCTGCGGGCGACGGCGTCTCTGCGGGCGCGCATCGAGCGCGAGGGCGGCAAGGCACTGGCGGCACCGGTCGGCCGGCAGCCCCTCGGGCAGCACTTCCGCCGGAACAACTCGATCTACGGGGTCGACCTGGGCGGGCTCCATTTCTTCCGGGATTTCTTCCAGTTCTCCTCGCCGGTGCTCGCACTACTTCTGTTCTCCGCCTACGTCTCGCGCGAGCGGCGGCCGGTCTCCGACCTGACCGCCGACCTGACGCAGTTCGTCCGCAGCGGGGAGCTGACCCTCTCGACGCCGTCGCCCGAGGTGGCCCAGGGCGTGCTGGACCGGGTGAAGCAGGAGTATCAGGGCGCCGAGCGGGAACTGATCGACGGGGTGACCGTGCGCCAGGCCGACTGGTGGTTCAACCTGCGTCAGAAGGGCCAGACGGCCGAGCTGCTGCTGAACGTCGAAGGGCGCCGGGCCATGGACGAACGCCGCGGGCGCCAGAGCGTCGAACGCCTGGTGGCCAGGCTTCTGGCCGACGCCGCCGTGTAGTCCCTTGCGGCGCCGCTTCGTCCGGCGCTCCGGTGGGGTGTCTCGATGATCGATCCTCCGGCCGATGTCTGCATCGTCACGTTCGGCTGCCAGATGAACAAGCTGGACAGCCAGCTCCTGCGCGGGGAGCTTCTGCGCGCCGGCTTCGCGCTGACCGAGGACCCGGACCGCGCCCGGATCGTGCTCTACAACACCTGCAGCGTGCGGGCCCACGCGGAGAACCGCGTCCTGTCACACCTGGGCGCCTGGCGCCGCCGGGCCGGGCGGGAGCCGGAGTTCGTGCTCGGCGTCATCGGCTGCATGGCGCAGCGGCTGGGGGGGCAATTGACGCGCCAGTTCGGGCACGTGCGCCTCGTCTGTGGGACGCGGGCCTTCCTGCGCGTGCCGGAATACCTGCGGCGTCTTCTGGCGGGGGAGGGCACGATCGTCGACACGGCCACGGACGCGCCCGTGCGATTCCGCCGCGCCCCGGCCGTGCGTGAGACGCCCTGGCAGGCCCACGTGAGCGTCATGCGCGGCTGCGACAACTTCTGCTCGTACTGCATTGTGCCGTATGTGCGCGGGCGCGAGGTGAGCCGGCCGCCGGACGACGTGGTGCGCGAGTGCGAGGCCCTGGCCGCCGACGGCGTGCGCGAGGTGACCCTGTTGGGGCAGAACGTGAGCGGCTACGGCCGCGGGCTCCCGGGGGAGCCCGTGACGCTGGCCGACCTGCTGGAACGGGTCAACGAGGTGCCCGGGCTCGTCCGCATCCGCTTCATCACGAGCCACCCCCGCGATACGTCCGAGGATCTGCTGCGCGCCGTGGCCCGGCTGGACAAGGTGTGCCGGCACCTGCACGTGCCTGCCCAGAGCGGGGCGGACGCCGTCCTGGCCCGCATGGGGCGGGGCTATACCGGCTCGGACTACCTGCGCATGACGGACCGCGCGCGCGAACTCATGCCCGAGGTCGCGCTGGCCAGCGACTTCATGGTCGGCTTCCCGGGCGAGACCGAGGCGGACTTCCGCGACACGCTGGAGCTGGTCCGGCGTGTGCGCTTCCAGCAGAGCTTCGTCTTCAAGTACTCCCCCCGGCCGGGCACGCGTGCGGCGCGCTGGCCGGACGACGTGCCGGATGAGGTGAAGCGCGCCCGCAACCAGGCCCTGCTGGCCGCACAGGAGGAAGTGGACCGCCGGCGGCGCAGCGCCCTGGTGGGGCAGACCCTGCAGGTGATGGTCGAAGGCCCGAGCAAGGCCGACCCTGCGAGACTGTGCGGCCGCACCGGCGAGAACGACATCGTCGTCTTCGCCGGGCCGCGAAGCCTGGCCGGTTGCCTCTGCCGGGTGCGCGTGATCGGAGCGACGGTGCTGACGCTCCACGGCGAGGCCGCCGGGGAGGTCCGAACCCCGGGAGGTGCGGGATGCCCGGCCCTTCGCGAACGCAACTGATCTGGATGGCGCAGACGCTCCACACGATGCTGGATGCGGGGGTGCCGATCGGCCGCGTGCTGGACGTGATGACCCGCCAGGCGCCGACGGCGGGCGTGCGGCACGCGTTGACGCTGGCCCGGGGCCGCATCGACCAGGGCGCCACGCTGGCGGAGGCCCTGGGGGAGCAGCGCCGCTTCCCGCCGCTCTTCGTCGGCCTTCTGGATGCTGGCGAGCGGAGCGGAACGCTGGAACGCACGGCGGGTGAGCTGGCTCGGTACTACGAGTTCCGGCAGCGGCTCTGGTCGCGCTTCCGCGCGCAGATCACCCTGCCGGTCGTCCAGTATGTGGTCGCCGTGGCGGTCATCGGCCTGGCCACGCACATCCTGGCGATGCTGGCGGATCGGCCGAGCCGGGCGGGCTGGTGGCTGCTCGTCGGCTACGGGCTGCCGCCGGTGCTGGTGCTGGCCTACCGGCTGGCGGCCGGCGCCCTGGGCGGGCTGCGGCTCGTCCATGAGGTCGTCCTGCACGTGCCCGTCGTCGGGCGCGCCGCGCGAGCCGTGGCGCTGGCGCGCTTCAGCTTCGTGTTCCTGTTGCTCTACGAGGCGGCCTTCCCGGTCGTGGAGGCGCTCAGGAGGGCTCTGGAGGGCACGGGCAATGCCGCATTCGCCGCCCGGAGCGGGCGCACGAAGCGTGCCATCGAGGACTCCGGCAGCCTGACCTCGGCCCTGCGGGCGACCGGCCTGTTCCCGGAGGACTACCTGCAGATCACGGCCGTGGCGGAGGAGTCCGGCAAGCTCTCCGAGCGGTTCGCCTGGCTGGCGTCGCACTACGCGGAGCGGGCCGAACGCACGATGCACGCCCTTGCGGTGGCGGCGGGGTGGGCTGTGTGGAGCGTCGTGGCGGCGATCATCATCGTGTTCATCTTCCGGTTCTTCTGCCAGTATGTTCGCATGCTGGGGTGAGGCGTCCGGGGCGGCAAGGACGAACACGGACCGCGCACGGCCGCGTTGCCCGATGTTCAGACGGCCCGATCGACCAGCGTGTTCTCCCGGGCCCGCTCCATCAACTCCTTGACGGTGCAGGGCTCGGCGGGATCCCAGCGCGTGACGCCGACGCGCATGGGCAACTCGTCGGCGGTCAGGGTGAGCTGGGCGAGGTGCTGGTGCAGGCGGTTGGCGAGCAGTTCCTGATGGGCGGCCGTGGCTTCGATTGCCAGAACGGCGAACTCGTCCGGGCCGACCCTCGCCACGATGTCCGCCTGGCGGTAGATCTGTTTGAGCAGTGCGCCGGCCCGTCTGAGCATCTCATCGCCGGCGTCGCGGCCGCGGGTTTCGTTGGTGGCTTCCAGGCCCACTACCTTGCACAACAGCAGCACCATGGATCGGCGTTTGCGGCTGGCCAGCCGGAACTGCTGCAGTGTGAGGGTGAAGAACGCATTGCGGTTGTAGAGGCCCGTCAAGGCGTCGTGATAGGCGACTTCGCTGCCGCCGCCGCCGCCCGCACTCAACGCCGCCAGACGGGCGCGAAGCCGTTCGACCTCGCGCGCAAGCTCCTCCTTCGTCATCTCGCCTTCGCCCACGCTCCGCTCCTGTGTCGCTGAGCCTCTGTGTCCCCCCCCTCCTGGTCCTGCCGCAAACGGCGCACATGATACCACAGGTTGCCGGATGTGTCCCGGGAAAACCGCGGGGTTCCCGGGCAGGAACTTGACGCGGACCTCGGGGGGGGTGTACATTTCTGTTGAGAATGAGTGTCAACAAGGCGAAAGGGAGTCGGGAGCGCGCCGAGGCTGTGGAGGCGTTTCGCGCCTGCCTGTCGGTGCGCGGGCTGCGGTTCACCGCGCAGAGGCAGCACGTGCTCTTCGAGGCGCTGGCGAGGGGCGGGCATTTCGACGCCGAGCGACTGCACGAGGGTCTGCGGGCGGCCGGCCGGGCGGTGTCCCTGGCGACCGTCTACCGGACGCTGGGGCTGCTGGTCGACTGCGGCCTGATCCGGCAGACGCCCCGCTGGGATGACCGGGAGTGCTACGAGACGCTGCGCGGTCGCTCGCATCACGACCACATGCTGTGTGTGGAATGCAGACGCGTCATCGAGTTCTGCGACGACGAGTTGGAGTCGCTTCAGGCGCGGATCTGCCGCCGTTACGGTTTCGAGCCGATCGACCACCGCATGGGCATCCGCGGGCTCTGCCGAGCCTGCCGAGCCGGCGGCAAGACGAAAGACAGCAGGTGACAGATGGTGACGAACCTGGAGCAGCTCCCCCCCGGCCGCAATGCCGTCGTCGTGGCGCTGGGGGGGGGGCGGGGCATGGTGAACCGACTGGAAGCCATGGGCGTCCGGCCGGGCAAGCAGGTGCGCAAGGTCAGCACCCAGTTCATGGCAGGGCCGATCACGGTTCTGGTGAACGGCCGGCAGCTTGCGATGGGGCGGGGCATCGCCCGCCGGATTCAGGTCGACGCGGGGGGCTGACCATGGCGGGCTCGGGCAAGTCGGGCGGGGGCGAGCGCCAGATGCGCGTGCTCCTGATGGGCAACCCGAACGTGGGTAAGAGCGCCGTCTTCTCGCGCCTGACCGGGGCCCACGTCATCGCGTCGAACTACCCGGGCACCACGGTGTCGTTCACCGAGGGCCACATGCGCTGCGACGGCCGGGCCTGCCGCGTGATCGACGTGCCCGGGACCTACTCCCTGCAGCCGGACAGCCGTGCCGAGGAAGTCGCCGTCGAGATGCTCGACAAAGGCGACGTGATCATCAACGTCGTGGACGCGACGAACCTGGAGCGGAACCTCAACCTGACGCTTCAACTGCTGAAGCGCCGCCTGCCGATGGTCGTGGCGCTGAACATGTGGGACGAGGCGCTCGAGCACGGCGTGCGGATCGACACGGATGCGTTGTCGGAGCGGCTCGGCGTCCCCGTCGTGACCACCTGCGCCATCAGCGGCGTGGGGATGAAGGACCTGCAGCGGAGCCTCGCCGATGCACGGGCGGGCAGTCTCGAGTTCGACGACGCGGACCGCTGGACGCTGGTCGGAGAGATCGTCGAACAGGTCCAGCGGATCGAGCACCAGCATCCGACCGTCGGGCAGGAGCTGAGCCACGCTACCGTGCATCCCGTGCTCGGGCCGCTGATCGCGGTCGTGGTGCTGGCGGTCTCGTTCGATGTGGTGCGCCTGGTGGGCGAAGGGCTGATCGGCCACGTCATGGACCCCCTGTTCGAGCGCCTGTGGCGGCCCGTTGTGGTCTGGATCTCCGGCCTTCTGGGGGCCGAGGGCATCCTCCACACGCTGCTGATCGGGGAGCTTGTCGAAGGCCGGATCGAGTTCGGAGAGTCCTTCGGCCTTCTGACCACGGGCTTCTACATCCCCCTGGCGGCGGTTCTGCCGTACGTCTTCGCCTTCTACTTCGTGCTGGGCATCCTGGAGGACAGCGGCTATCTGCCACGCCTGGGCGTTCTGGTCGACAACGTCATGCACCGGCTCGGCCTGCACGGGCTGACGGTGGTCCCGATGCTGATGGGCCTGGGCTGCAACGTGCCGGGGGCGCTGGCCCTGCGCGTGCTGGAGACGCGCAAGGAGCGGTTCATCGCCGCCACGCTGCTGAGCGTCTGCGTGCCGTGCATGGCTCAACTGGCGATGCTGGCCGGGCTGATCGGCCGGCATGGCGTCCTGGCGTTCGCCCCCGTGCTGGGGTCGCTCTTCGTGCTCTGGGTCGTCCTGGGCACCACGATGAAGCGGTTCGTCAAGGGGTTGACGCCCGAGATTCTGCTGGACATCCCGCCCTACCGGTTCCCCTACTGGGGCGCGCTGGCCAAGAAGCTGCTGATGCGCATGCGCGGGTTCCTGCGGGAGGCCGTGCCGTACGTGCTGCTCGGCGTGCTGGTCGTGAACCTGCTCTACGTCTTGGGCATCATTCACTGGGCGGGGGTGGTGCTGAGCCCGGTCGTCGAGCACTGGCTGGGGTTGCCGGCCGAGGCGGCCGGAGCGCTGCTGATCGGCTTCATGCGCAAGGACGTCGCCGTCGGCATGCTGGCCCCGCTGAACCTCTCGCTCCGGCAGCTCATCGTGGCCGGCGTCGTGCTCACGGCGTACTTCCCGTGCGTGGCCACGTTCGTCGTGCTGCTGCGGGAACTGGGCGTGCGGGACATGGTCAAGGCGGCGGCGATCATGGTTGTGGCGGCGTTCGCGACCGGCGGGCTGCTGAACCTGATCCTGGTCGGCGTGGGGCTGTAGCCCGGCGTCGACCGGGTGTGCAGCGGCCGCCCTCGGCGGCCGGGCGGAGGTCAGGCGCCGCTTCGGCGAAGCGCGCGTGCGGCGGCCGCCGGCCCGCCGTCGGCGTGCGCACGGTGCGCCGCGTCCAGGGCCTCGGCCGCCTCCGGGAAGAAGACCACGGCCGCCCCGCGCCGACACGGATCGATCAGCGGGCGATAGGGCGCCAGCAGCGCGTCCTCCAAAGCGACCAGGTTCGCGCGTGTCCGGGCGGAGATGCGGACGGGCTCGCACGTCGGCCCGCACGTGCGCAGGCGCAGCGGCGGGGCGGGGCCGGTCAGGAGGTCGGCCTTGTTGCCGACGAACAGCACGCGCGTGCCCGGGGCGAACGCCGGCACGGCGGCTGCGTCCGGCCAGGTTCCCTCGCGCACGTCGAACAGAACCAGCGCGACCTCGCAGTGCCGTGCAAGGCTCAGGGCCCGACGCACCGCCCCGCGTTCCACCTCGTCGCCGGCGGCCCGTATCCCGGCCGCGTCCGTCAGGTCGAACGGCACGCCCTGCAGGCTCACGCGCTCGGTCACGGTGTCGCGCGTCGTGCCGGGCTCCTCGTGCACGATCACGCGCTCCCGCTCCAGCAGGGCGTTCAGCAGTGTGGACTTGCCCACGTTCGGGGGGCCCAACAGCGCCACACGGGGCGGATGGAGCAGCGCGATGCCCAGCTCCCGCGTGTTCCGCAGGGCGCACAGGGGCGCGGCGTCGCCCCGGTCCAGTGCCTGCAGCGCCGTCTCCACGGCCCGCCGGAGCGCTCCGTCGGCCTGGTGGAGGAGCATCACGGCGCCCAGGCGCGTCGGGACGCGGGGCAGCGCCTTCAGGGCGGCGGCCCGGATGGCCCGGTCCGACAGGGGGGGGGCGGGCGGGCGGTCCGCCGCAGCAGGGCCGTCCTCGACGACGCGCGCGCCCGCGCCCCGCAGGCAGTCGAGGACCGCGTTGACGGCCGCCATGCCGCCGTGGCAGTTGACCTCGAAACGGGGTTCGCCGGCGGTGTCCACCCGGGCCACGATGACCTCGTCCAGCACGGCGCCGTTGCGGCGGATCGTCCCGTGGGCGATGCGGCCGAGGGCCAGGCGGCCTGCCGGGCGGTGCGTGCCTGCGAAGACGCGGTCCAGCAGTGCGGGGGCCCCCGGGCCGCTGACGACGACCACGGCGATGCCGCCCTGTCCCGGCGGGGTCAGGACCCGGGCGCGCGGCATGGGTTGGTCCACGGGGGGCCTCTATTCGGTCTTTGCGCAGGGCAACGGTTGGCCGGGGTTGCTTGACGCCGCGGCGGTTCATTCTATACCATCGCTGGATGCGGCGCACGGGATGCCGCGTTCCTGCCTTCCGGCGTTCGGCTCGCCGGGCCGGTCCGTCGTGGTCTGCTCAGGGGGGGGAGTGCGCATGGCACAGGGGGAGCTGCGGCGGTCGGTGCTGCCGAACGGGCTGCGCGTGCTGGGGGTGGAGAACCCGTCGCTGCACTCGTTCGTGTGCTCGGTGTATGTGCGCGTGGGCCCGCGGTTCGAGCCTCCGGAGCGCGCGGGCCTGAGCCACTTCCTGGAGCACATGGTGCTGCAGGGCTCGGAGCGCTTTCCGGACTCGGCGACCATCCTGCGCGGGATCGAGGACGTCGGCGGCGTGGTGGATGCCGCCACCTATGAGGAGCACATGCGGTTCGTCTTCGCGGTGCACCGCAAGCACTGGCGCCGCGTGCTGGAGATCGCCGGCGACGTGCTGTTGCGGCCCCTGTTCGATCCGGGCGAGCTGGAGCGCGAGAAGCTGATCATTGCCCAGGAGGTCTCGCAGCATCGCGACCGGGCGGGGCGCAACATCAGCCCGGAGGAGATTGCCCACTGCCTGCTGTTCCACGGCCGGGCCAGCGAGTCGGGCACCCGCGGATCGCCCGCGATCATGTCGCGCTTCGATCGGGCGCTCATCGAGGCGCACTACCGCCGGTTCTTCGTGCCGGGCAACATGGTGGTGTGCCTGGCCGGGGGGCTGCACTTCGACGAGGTCCTGGACGAGCTGGCCGAGCGGATGGGGGCCCTGGCGCCGGCGGCCGAGACCCCGCCGGAGCCGCTGCCGGTGGCGGCGCGCCCGACGGCGCGGGCCCGGGCCTTCTGCCGTCCGACCGAGGCCCTGCCGGTGGCCGAACTGCTGCTGAGTCACCGCGCCTGCGGGCTGCGGGACGAACGGTTCGACGCCCTGCGTGCGGCCTCCTACCTGCTGGGCGGCGGGCTCAGTTCCCGCCTGTTCATGCGCGTGCGCGAGGAACTGGGCCTGGTCTACCAGATCGACTCGCACGTGCAGAGCTACTCGGACACGGGCGCCTTCGAGATGTTCCTCAGCGTGGGGGTCGAGAACCTGACGGCCGCGTTCGAGGCCGGCCTGGAGGTACTCCACGAGACATTGCGCGACGGCTTCACCGCCGAGGAGCTGGACCGCTACAAGGAGAGCCTGCGCTGCGGCATGGACATGCTCTGCGACCAGCCCACGCACCTGGCGGACTGGTTCGGGCGGCAGGAGCTGCTTCTGGGCGCCGACGGCGTTGTGACCCCCGCCGACCACGTGGGCAGAAACGAGGCCCTGACTCTGGGGGACCTGAGGGCCGTCCTGCGGGACGTGTGCACGCCGGACCGGAGCGACCTGGTCTGCGTGGGGCCATACGGGTCGGCAGAACGCGAGGGGCTGATGAGCGCGTTCGACGCCGACGCCGTCGCGGCGGTCTCCGGTGACGACGAACCGGAGGCGACGGCCCCGGTGCCGATGGGCTCCGTGTGAACGAAGGGACGGGCCGTCTTCGCTGTTGACTCGGCCCGGGGGCCGCCTGTAGAATCGGACCACCGGGGGCCGTTCCTCGGTGGCCGGGGCGGCGAGTCCGGCCGCTTGCATACCTCGCCACGCCGATTCCTGTGTCGGAGCGCGTGTATGAACCGAGGGAACGGGGTGGACGCCGCCGGGCTGTTCGCCGGCGGTGGTCTGACATACGACGACTTCATCGTCCTGCCTGGTTACATCCGAACGGGTCTGGGCGAGATCACATTCGACACCAGACTCACCCGCGACATCGGCCTGAAGAGCCCGCTGGTCAGTTCGCCGATGGATACCGTCACCGAGAGCAGCATGGCCATCCGCATGGCGCTGCTCGGCGGCATCGGCATCGTCCACTACAACAACACCATCGAAGAGCAGACCGAGGAGATCCGCAAGACCAAGCGGTTCGAGAACGGCTTCATCGCCGATCCGGTCGCGCTCTCGCCCGACCACCGGATCGCCGACGTCGACGAGATCAAGCGGCGCTACGGCTTCAGCGGCATCCCGATCACGGCCGACGGCCGCCCGCACGGCAAGCTGGTCGGGATCGTGTCCGCGCGCGACATCGATTTCGAGCCGGACAGGACCCGGAAGCTGAGCGAGGTCATGACCACGGATCTGGTCACGGCCCCCGGCGGCATCACCCTGGCCCAGGGCAACCGCATCCTGAAGCAGAGCAAGAAGGGCAAGCTCCCCATCATCGACAAGGACGGGCACCTGGTCAGCCTGATGAGCCGCACAGACCTGCGCAAGAACCAGGACTTCCCGCTGGCCAGCAAGGACGCGCGCAAGCAGCTCCTGGCCGGCGCCGCGGTGGGGACGCGCGATGAGGACCACGACCGCCTCGAAGCTCTGGTGGAGGCCGGCGTCGACGTGGTCGTCCTGGACAGCTCGCAGGGCCACTCGGTCTACCAGGTCGAGATGATCCGCTGGGCCAAGGGCCGCTGGCCGTCCCTGCAGGTCATCGCGGGCAACGTGGTGACGGCCGCCCAGTGCGAGGGGCTGATCGAGGCCGGCGCGGACGGGCTGCGGGTCGGCATGGGGTCGGGCTCCATCTGCATCACGCAGGAGACGCTGGCGGTCGGCCGTCCCCAGGCGAGCGCGGTCTACTTCTGTGCGCGCGCGGCGCGCGAGCGCGGCGTGCCGGTCATCGCGGACGGTGGGATATCCTCCATCGGTCACGTGTTCAAGGCGCTCTCGATCGGGGCGTCTACGGTGATGATGGGCTCCCTGCTGGCGGGTACCGAGGAGGCGCCCGGGGAGTACTTCTACGAAGGCGGCGTGAAGGTGAAGCGCTACCGCGGGATGGGGTCGCCCGAGGCGATGGCGGCCCGGGGCGCCCGGCGCTACATGGAGCGCGACGAGGCCGTCCGGGTGGCCCAGGGGGTCAGCGGCACGGTGGTCGACAAGGGGTCGGTCGTCGAATACGGCCTCTACCTGCTCCAGGGCCTGCGACACGCGATCCAGGATGTCGGGCTTTCATCGCTGGCCGAGGTCCACGACGCCCTGGCGGCCGGCGTCGTGCGGTTCGAGGAGCGCAGTGCCTCGGCGCGGTTCGAGGGTGGCGTGCACGGACTGCACTCCTACCAGGAGCCGCACCGGATGTTGCCGAAGAAGGTTTGAGCATGCGCGGTTCCGTCCCCGTGCGCCTGCCGGCAGCGGAGAGGTGGCGAACCGGTGTTCCGCCGACGTGTGAGGGTGATGCTGGCCGTCCTGACGCTGGCGTGGTGCGTCCTGCTCGCGCGCCTGGCGCAGGTCCAGATCGGCTCGCATGACCTCTTCGTGCTCGACCGGTACACGCAGGCCGGCGGGAACCGCTCCATCGAGACCCTGCGGGGGGGCATCTACGGCTACTGGGGCACGCCCCTGGCCTACCAGGCCCCGTCCTTCGACGTGGCCGTTCACTACAGCCAGCTCGTGCCCGCGTGCCGCGAGCCCTGGGCGCTGGAGGATGTGCGGGGGCTTCTGGACGAATATGCCGCCGTTGCCGGCCTGCCGCCGCCGGGCGCCGAGGACTGCCGCCGGCTCTGGCTGGAGGCCCGGGCCGAGTCCCCGGGTTCGGCGCAGGACTACGTGCGCCGCCGCCTGGCGGGCGAGTCGCAGCGCGCACTCCGGGCCGGGGCGCCGTCGGCCGGCCGACCCGCCGACTGGCGGCCGATCGTGGCCGCGCTGACCGACTCGACGATCGAGGACCTGACGGCGCGGGCCGACGACATCGTGCGCAAGGTCGAGCAGATGGAGGCGAGCGTCCGGCGCCGCCAGATGGAGCGCGAGGGCAAGGCGGACATCCGCATCAGCGAACGCTACCAGTGGCACGTCGTCTGCGAGGACCTGAAGGCGGAGGCGGCCATCGTCTTCCGCACAGAGCCGGAGCGCCTGCCCGTCGTGCGCGTGAACCGTGCCGTGGAGCCGGCGGTCAAGGTGCTGGAGCGGACCACGCGCCGGCACACGAACAGCGGGCTGGCCGCGCACGTGATCGGGCCGATGCGGGCCCTCTCGCCCGAGATGTGGGCGAGCCTGCTCGAGGACGGCCGCACCTGGCGGGCCGGCCAGACGTTCGCCGGGATCGGGAAGCTCTACCGGATGGACGACCACGTCGGCGACTTCGGCATCGAGCGGGCGGCGGAGGACCGGCTGCGGGGGACCCGCGGCCACGTCCTGAACCGGCTGGTGTTCAAATACCTGTCCTATGAGAGGGAATCCGAGGAGGTCGCGCCGGAGCCAGGGCAGGACGTCTGCCTGACGCTGCGGGAGGACTTCCAGGAGGCGGCCAACAACGCGCTGGCCTGGGCCGCCGACCGGGAGCTGAACCCGCAACTGGACTTCTCGGCCGGGGCGTTCGTCCTGATGGACGTGAGTTCGGGCGCCGTCCTGGCCGCCGCCACCTGGCCGGCCTACGACCTGGCCGACTACAGGACCCGCTACCCGGAGCTGCTGGCCCACCCGCTTCACCCGCTCGTCTTCCGCCCGACCCAGGGGGCCCTGCCGACCGGCTCGGTCTTCAAGATCATCGCCGCCATCGCCGCCCTGGAGGAGGGCGCCATCACGCCCGCGACCACGTTCGACTGCCGCCAGAGAGAGGTCTTCCGCGCCGGCGCACAATCCCGGCCGTTCACGTGCACCGGCTACCACCGTTCCATTGCGCTCCTGCCCGCCATCCAGAAGTCGTGCAACATCTACTTCTATCATGTCGGACTCAGGGCCGGCGGGGACGCGATGGCACGATGGGCGACGGCCTTCGGCCTGGGGCGCCCCACCGGCGTGGACCTGCCCTTCGAGGCCCGGCACAGCCAGGTGCCCGTGCCCCGGCACACCTTCGGCGTCATCAACCTGTCCATCGGCCAGGGCGAGATGCGCTGCACGCCGCTGCAGGTGGCCGGGATGATGGCGGCCGTCGCCAACGGCGGCACGCTGCACACCCCGCACTTCATCGACCATTTCCGGACGGCCGCCGGGGAGCGGATCCCCCCCGACAGACCCGCCTCCGTGCGCATCCCCCTGAAGCCGGGCACCCTGGACACCGTGCGCGAGGGCATGCGGCTCGTCACTCTGCCCGGCGGCACGGCCGACGGGATGGGGCTGGAGCACTACGGCGTTGCCGGCAAGACGGGCACCGCCGAGATGGGCCAGGGGCGGCCGAACCACGCCTGGTTCGCGGGCTACCTGCCGCACGACGACCCGAAGGTGGCCTTCGCCATCGTCAGCGAGGGGACGAGCGTCCACGGCGGCGAAGGCGCCGGCCCGATCCTCGCGCACTGCCTGGAGTCGATCGGGGACGCCATCGCCGAGATGCCCTGACCGCCTCTGCGGCTCCGCTACCGCACGATGATGGTGACCTTCTTGACGAACTCCTCCGCCGGCAGCGTGCCGGCCGCCAGCGCGTCGACGTCCGCCTTGCGCGCGTGCAGCGTCAGCACGCCCGGGTCCACTCCAAACCATGGGTAGGACGGCTGGGTGCCGAAAACGATGACCGACAGGGCTTCCTCCGCACCGATGCTGCGCATGTTCTTCGCTTCTTCGAGCGCCGTCAGGAGTGCGTTCTTCAGCTTCTCGACCGACTCGGGGCGGAAGGGCGGCTCCTGCGGCACGGCGTAGACTACTCTGGGCTCGGGCGGTGCCGTCAGCTCCCGCTGCGTCTGCTCCCACAGGGAGGCCGGCTCCTCCTCGGGTCCCTCTGTTCCGGCCGGCGGGGGACCGATCAGTGGGAAACGGACGCTCAGCATGAAGACGGCGCCATAGCCGTCCAGGTACAGCGCCCTCGGTTGTCTGTCCTGTGGGGCGAAGGCCGACGCGAACATCGGCGTAGCGGGCACCGCCGGCTCCGGTTGCGCCACGTGCTCCTTGCCGAACGCCTGCGCCAGCGTCTTGTCGAGCACTCGCGACATGATAATCAGGTCGTCCAGCAGTGCGGCAGTGCGTTCGTCGTCCATCTCACCGGCGGGCACGAGGATCACGCGCGGAGCCCGATCGGTGGTGCAGCCGGCCAGCTCGCGCAGTTCGGCAAGTGCCTTCTGTTCGTCGGCCCTCAGCCCGCCGGTCCTCGCCGCTCCCCTTCGGAGTCCCATGCCTGCCCGCATCCGGGCCTCCTGTTCCATCCCCATTGCCTCCTGCATCATCCGGAGGCCCGTCTCCTCCTCAGCGTCTATGACCTGCGACATCACCTCGCTGCGGGCCCCTGTGCCCGCCGCTGCGACCGCCCCGCACAGAGACATCATCAGGGCCGCCAACGCCAGCCCCACCCACGTCATCGGCCGTATCATCCTTACGTTCTCTCCTTGATCCATGGACACAGTCCGGACCACGGCGGTCAACTGCACCCGGGTGCGCTGGAACTCCTGTTCCGTCAACGCCGCCAGCGTGCGCAGAGCCGGAAGACAGGCCCATCCCAGCGCCGCATGATGAGACCGAACGCGCGGCGATCGCCGTCTCGCTGCACGCGCAGCATGGCCTCTTCGTCGGTCAGGGACATCGGGCGGTCTCCGGCGCCTTCATCCGCCGCCGACGCGCCCATGGCCATCGCTCGCTCCAAGAGGCTGTCCCTCCCGATCCACCCGCTCGACACGGCACTGCCATGTCAGACGTCCGAGGCGCTGGTTTGGATCGGCAGTTCCATACTTCTTCAACGGGCTGATAGCCCCTCATTCGGCGCGGCGTTCCACTTGCGGGTCGTCGTCCCACTGGAAGTCCTGCACGCGCAGTTCCACCGCGGCCGTGCGCTGATAGTAGTCCAGGCCCGGCTGGAAGGCCAGCGAAAAGGGTTCCCCCTTGCGTGCGCGGAGCTCGGGCAGCCATTCGGCCCTGCCCATGGCGATGGCGCGCAGGGTGGTGCGGTCCTGGCGGACCATGAAGGCCAGGTGGTTGCCGTTGGACCCGACCGTCCGTCCGTTGCCGACGAGCCGCAGGCCCGAGGCGGCGAACAGGGGCTGGGGGTTGCCGGCGCCGAACGGCCCCAGCAGGCCCATCTCGTGGACGAGCGCGGGGGTGAGCGTCTGGAGCGCGATCCAGCCGTCGACGGGCAGCTCGGGCGGCGGGGGAGCGGCTCCCATGTGGGCGCGGGCCGCCTCGTTGACCCGTTCCGTGAAGGCCGGCAGGTTCCGGGTCGGCAGCGTCATCCCGGCGGCCCCCGCGTGGCCGCCATAGCGGGTCAGCAGGTCGGCGCACCGACTCACGATGGCGAACATCGAGCATCCCGGCACGCCGCGGGCGCTGCCGCAGGCGACCTCGCCGTCGACGGCGAAGACGAAGGCCGGGCGCCAGTAGTGCTCGGCCAGGCGCGATGCGACCAGCCCGACGATGCCCTGGTGCCATTCCGGGCTGGCCAGGACGATGCAGCTCGCCTCGGACAGGGCCGGGTCGGCCTCCAGCATGTCGTGGGCCTGCCGGACGGCGGCGCGCTGTGTGGCGATGCGCAGGCGGTTCTGGGCCTCCAGGTGGGCGACCATCTCGGCGGCGTGCTGCTCGTCGTCGGTCATGAGCATCTCGACGGCGGCGCGCGCATCGCCCATGCGGCCGGCGGCGTTCAGGCGCGGGGCCAGCCGGAAGCCGACGTCCTCGGCCGTGACGCGCTCGCCGCGCAGGCGGCCGGCCGCCACCAGCGCCCGCAGGCCCGGCGTGCTCGGCGCCGCCAGCGCCCGCAGGCCGAAGTGCGCCAGCACGCGGTTCTCCTCCAGCAGGGGGACCACGTCGGCCACCGTCCCCAGGGCGACCAGCGAGAGCGATTCCATCATCAGTTCGCGGAATTCGTCGCTGACGCGGTGGCCCACGGACATCTGCTGGCCGAGGGCCCAGACGAGCTTGAAGGCGACGCCGACCCCGGCCAGGTAGCGGTAGCCGAACTCCTGTCCGGGCAGTTTCGGGTTCAGGATGTGGGCGGCCGCCGGCAGCTCCTCGCCCGGCTCGTGATGGTCGGTCACCACCAGGTCCAGCCCCAGGGCGCGTGCGCACGCGGCGGGCTCCAGCGCGGTCACCCCGCAGTCCACGGTCACGACGACCTGCACCCCGCCGGCGGCCAGTTGTTCCAGGGCCTCGCAGCTGAGCCCGTAGCCCTCGTCGATGCGGTGGGGGATGTAGAGTTCCACGTCCGCTCCGGCCTGGCGCAGGCAGCGCATCAGCAGGGCGGCCGCGCAGATGCCGTCGGCGTCGAAGTCGCCGAACACGGCGATCCGCCGCCGCGCGAGCACCGCTTCGTGGAGGAACGCGGCGGCCGCCGTGACGGCCTCATGCCGGCAGGGGTCCTCCAGTTCATGCAGGCTGGGCTGGAGGAAGCGCCGGGCGTCCTCCGGCTCCGTCAGGCCGCGGTTGGCCAGGAGCAGGGCCGTCGGCTCGGCGACGCCAAGGGACGTGGCGAGACTGCGTGCGGCGGATGTCCTGTCGGGTGGGAGCGTCCATCTCTTCGTCATGATCGGCCAGTATAGCCGCGCTCAGGCCGCCATGCCATGGAGCGGCGCGCCGGCGTTTGACCCGGGCGGCCATTCGGCGTACAAGGGAGGGAATACGTTGTGTGGTATCCGGTGTTCGCCGGGAGCAAGGGGATGACGGACGTACGACGACCGATGGGACCTCTGGTCGTTCACCCGACCAATCCGCGCTACTTCGCGAATTCAGCAACCGGGGAGGTGGTCTACCTGACCGGCTCCCACACGTGGGCCAACCTCCAGGAACGCCTTCCGGAGGGCGGAGAGCCCTTCGACTATCCGAAGTACCTGGATTTCCTGAAGGAGCACGGGCACAACTTCATCCGCATGTGGCACTGGGAGCACGCGTCGGACTTCTCCGGCCAGGAGCCGATGGCCTACGAGCCGAGTGCCTTCATGCGGCCCGGGCCGGGCGAGGCCCTCGACGGGCGGCCCCGGTTCGACGTCACCCGCGTCAGCAAGGGCTACATGGACCGCCTCCGCAAGCGCGTGCTGGACGCCCGCGACCGGGGGATCTACGTCTCCGTGATGCTCTTCCAGGGCTTCAGCGTCGAGAAGAAAGGCGACGCCGCCGGCGACCCGTGGCGGGGCCACCCGTTCCACAAGGACAACAACGTCAACGGCATCAACGGCGACCCGTTCGAGACCGGCCACGGGCGCGAGGTGCACACGGCCGCCATCCTGCCCATCCTGGACGTTCAGTCCGACTACGTGCGGCACGTCGTGGCCGCCGTCGCCGACCTGGACAACGTGCTCTTCGAGATCGCCAACGAGAGCCACGGCGGCTCGACCAAGTGGCAGTACCGGATGATCGACCTCGTGCGCGAGGCCGAATCCGACAGGCCCATGCGGCACCCCGTCGGGATGACCGTCCAGTGGTGCCCGGACGACCCGGGCACGAACGCCGCCCTGTTCGAGAGCGCGGCCGAGTGGGTCTCGCCCAACCCGGAGGGTCCGGACGGCCTCAACTACCGGCATGATCCCCCGACGGCGGACGGCTCGAAGGTCGTCCTGGCCGATACCGACCACCTGTGGGGGGTGCCGCCGGCCGAGGAGGCCGAGACCGTGCGAAAGTGGGTCTGGCGGAGCTTCCTGCGCGGCCTCCAGCCCATCTTCATGGACCCCTATCGCGACGCCCGGCTGGGCAAGGCGCCGGACGCCGTCTGGGACCCCGTGCGCCGCGCCATGGGGGCGACGCTCACGTGGGCGAAGCAGGTGGACCTGGCCCGCACGACCCCGCAGGGCGACCTGGCGTCGACGGGCTACTGCCTGGCCGACGATGGGCGCGAGTATCTGATCTACCAGCCCGAGGGCGGTCGGTTCTCCGCGCGTCTTCCGGCCGGCACCTACCGGGCCGCGTGGTATGACTGCTCCCGGGCCGAGCAGTCGCCCCCCAGGAAGGTGCGGGCGCCGGGCGGAGGCGTGCGCCTGGCGCCGCCGTTCGAAGGAGACGTCCTGCTGCACCTGAAAGCGGTGTGACACGCCGCCCCCGGCGCTTGAACCGCCGGCCGCTTGCCGGTAACCTCGTGCGCATGGTCAGGGACGGTCCCCCCCACGTACGCCGCCCCTTGTTGCCCTCGTCTTGTGGTTCCCGTCTGTACGGAGTCGAAGATGAAGACGATGAAGGCGCTGGTGAAGGCGAAGCCGGAGGAGGGGCTCTGGCTGCAGGAGGTGCCCGTTCCGAGCGTGGGCAAGAACGACGTGCTGATCCGGATACTCAAGACGAGCATCTGCGGCACGGACGTGCACATATGGAACTGGGACGAATGGTCTCAGCGGACCATCCCGGTCCCGATGGTGACCGGGCATGAGTTCGTCGGCGTGGTCGAGTCGTTCGGGGAGAACGTGCATGACTACAGGCCGGGCGACATCGTGAGCGGCGAGGGGCACCTGGTCTGCGGGCGGTGCCGCAACTGCCTGGCCGGCCGGCGCCACCTCTGCCCGCACACCTCCGGTGTGGGCGTCAACCGGGACGGCGCCTTCGCCGAGTTCCTCTCGATACCCGTCACGAACGTCTGGCCCGTCTGGAAGGGCATCCCGCTGGACATCGTCAGTTGCTTCGACCCCCTGGGGAACGCCACGCACACGGCGCTCTCGTTCGACGTGCTCGGCGAGGACGTGCTGATCACCGGCGCCGGGCCCATCGGCATCATGGCCGCCGCCATCGCCCGCTACGCCGGCGCCCGCTACGTGGTCGTCACGGACCTGAACCCCTACCGCCTGGAACTCGCCCGGGGCATGGGCGCCACGCGCGTCGTCGACGTGCGCCGGGAGAGCCTGCGCGACGTGCAGGCCGAGCTGGACATGAAGGAGGGCTTCGACGTCGGCATGGAGATGTCGGGCAGCCCGCGCGCCTTCCGCGACATGCTGGGCAGCATGTGCCACGGAGGCAAGATCGCGCTGCTGGGCATCCTGCCCACCGCCGAGATCGACTGGTCGAAGGTCGTCTTCAACAGCCTGACCATCAAGGGCATCTACGGGCGCGAGATGTACGAGACGTGGTACAAGATGTCCGTCATGATCCAGGGCGGGCTGGACGTCACGCCGGTCATCACCCACCGCTTCCCCTTCACGGAGTTCGAGAAGGGCTTCGAAGTCATGCGCTCCGGGCAGTCCGGCAAGGTGATACTCGACTGGTCCGAGATGTGAGGAGCATGCCATGTACGGCTCGATGAAGGCCCACCTGGCCGCCGAACTGGACGCCATCCGCGAGGCCGGGCTCTCCAAGGACGAGCGCGTGCTGGTCTCGCCCCAGGGCGCCCGCGTCGCCGTCGCCGGCGGCCGCGAGGTGCTGAACTTCTGTGCGAACAACTACCTGGGGCTGGCCAACGACCCCCGCGTGGTCCGCGCCGCCCGCGACAGCTACGAGCGGTGGGGCTACGGGCTCAGCTCCGTGCGCTTCATCTGCGGCACGCAGGAACTGCACAAGCGGCTGGAGGCGAAGCTCAGCACCTTCCTCGGCACCGAGGACTCCATCCTCTACAACTCGTGCTTCGACGCCAACGGCGGGCTCTTCGAGGCCCTGCTCGGCCCCGAAGACGCCATCCTGAGCGACGAACTGAACCACGCCAGCATCATCGACGGCGTGCGACTCTGCAAGGCGCAGCGCTACCGCTACCGCAACTGCGACATGGCCGACCTGGAGGAGAAGCTCAAGGAGTCCTCCGGGGCGCGCTTCCGCATGATCGCCACCGACGGCGTCTTCTCCATGGACGGCACCATCGCGCGTCTGGCCGACATCTGCGAACTGGCCGACCGTTACGACGCCCTCGTCATGGTCGACGACTCGCACGCCACCGGGTTTGTGGGGGCGACGGGCCGCGGCACGCCCGAGTACCGCGACGTGATGGGCCGCGTCGACGTCATCACCGGCACGCTGGGCAAGGCGCTGGGCGGCGCCAGCGGCGGCTTCACCAGCGGCCGCGCGGAGATCGTCGAGATGCTCCGCCAGCGCTCGCGCCCCTACCTGTTCTCCAACACGCTCGTGCCCGCCATCGCCGCCACGTCGCTGACGGTCCTGGACATCCTGTCGGGGTCGACGGCCCTGCGCGACAAGCTGGAGGCGAATACCCGGCTGTTCCGCGCCGGCATGGCCGAGCGCGGCTTCGACATCCCGCAGGGCGACCACCCCATCGTGCCCATCATGCTGGGCGAGGCCGCGCTGGCGCAGCGCATGGCCTCGATGATGCTGGACGAGGGCGTCTACGTGATCGGGTTCAGCTACCCGGTGGTTCCGAAGGGCAAGGCGCGCATTCGGGTGCAACTCTCGGCCGCCCACGAGCCGGCGGACATCGAGTTCGCCATGGATGCGTTCGCGCGCGTCCGGACGGCCTGCAGGGCGTAAGGTGCGGCCGCTGCAGCGGTCTTCCGTCAGTTTGCGTGGGCCGGTATGAGCAGAGGCAGGGCCAGCAGAGAGGAGACAAAGGGCGCCCACTACGCCGAGGACCTGCGCACCAACGGGCTGAACGTGACCAGGCTGCGCCTGGCCATCATGGCCGCCCTGCACGAGCAGGCGGGCACGGTGACGGCCGGCGACCTGCTCGAGCGCGTTCGGGCCGGCGAGCACTCCGTCCACAGGACCACGATCTACCGCAACCTCGACGCCCTCGAGGCGGCCGGACTCATCCGGAAGGTGCCCGACGGCGAGAGGCTCGAACGCTACGAACTGACCTGCCGGCACAGCCCGCCGGCCCATCCCCACTTCACCTGCCGGTGCTGCGGCCGCGTGACGTGCCTGGACCCCGTCGATCTGAGCGCGGTCTGGTCGCGCCTGACCCGGGATCGCCGCCCGACCGTCGAACGCGCGGAAATCACGCTGATCGGCCTCTGCCGCCGCTGCTCCGGCCGTCAGCCGGCGGCCCCTGCCGCGTCCGACGGCCCGAGACGACGCCGGCCTCCGGGAAGCCCTGCCCCGGCGGACATTTGACCGCGCCGTCCCCGACTCTATGATAGTGGTGACGGTCGGGATGGCCGCGGCGTGTCCTGCATGCTCCTGTCGAGCCCCGGGAAGCGCCCCCGCACCCGCGCCGTCGCCAGACCTATGGGAGACCAGTCCATGCCGGACGTTGCGTTTCGACGCGAAGCCGACCTGCTGGGCGAACGGGACGTGCCCGCCGATGCCCTGTACGGCGTCCACACGGTGCGCGCCGTGGAGAACTTCCGCCTGGCGCTGCGCCCGCCGCACCCGGCGCTGATCGCGGCCTTCGGCGCCGTCAAGCTCGCCTGCGCCGTCACCAACTGCGAACTGGGCGCTTGGCGCGGGCGCCCGCACGTGGCCGACGCCATCCGGTGCGCCTGCCGGGAGATGGCGGACGGGCTCCTGGACCAGCACATCCTGGTGGACGCCCTCCAGGGCGGTGCGGGCACCAGCCTGAACATGAACGTCAACGAGGTCCTGGCCAACCGCGCCCTGCAGATACTGGGAGAGCCGCCGGGCGCCGGCCACGTCATCTCGCCCCTCGGCGACCTGAACCGGCACCAGTCGACCAACGACACCTTCCCGACGGCCCTCAAGGTGGCCGCAATCCGCCTGACGGAGCCGCTCGAGGAGCGGCTCGTGGGGCTCCAGGAGGCCTTCCAGGTCAACGAGAAGCGCTTTGCCGGCGTCGTCAAGGTCGGGCGCACGCAGTGGCAGGACGCCGTGCCGACCACGCTGGGGCGGCAGATGGGCGCCTATGCGGAGGCATTCTCGCGAGACCGCTGGCGCGTGTCCAAGTGCCGGGAGCGGCTCCGCGTCGTCAACCTCGGCGGCACGGCGATCGGCACGGGGCTGGCCGCGCCCCGGCAGTACATCTTCCGCGTCGTCGACCGCCTGCGCGAGTTGACCGGCCTGAACCTCGCCCGCGCCGAGAACCTCGTCGAAGCCACGCAGAACGCCGACGTGTTCGTGGAGGTCTCCGGCGTCCTGAGGGCCTGCGCCACGAACCTGCTGAAGGTCTGCTCGGACCTCCGGCTGATGGCGTCCGGACCGGAGGCCGGGCTGGGCGAGATCCGCCTGCCGCCCGTGCAGGCCGGCTCGTCGATCATGCCCGGCAAGGTCAATCCCGTCGTGCCGGAGGCCGTCGGCCAGGCGGCCATGCTGGTGATGGGCTATGACCAGACGATCGCCGCGGCCTGCGCGTCCGGGAGCCTGGAGCTGAACCCGTTCCTGCCGCTGGTGGCCGACTGCCTGCTGGGCGGCATCGGATTCCTGACGAACGCCTGCCACATGCTCAGGCGCTGTGTGGAGGGCATCGAGGCCGACGAGGGCCGCTGTCGGCGCCTGGTGGAGGGCTCCACGGCCATGCTCACGGCGCTGGTGGCGCGGGTCGGCTACGAGTCCGCCGGGCGGATCGCGCAGGAGGCCCGCCGCACCGGCCGCACCGTGCGCGAGGTCGTCCTGGCCGAAGGGATACTCAGCGAGGAGGCGTTCGACGCGCTGATCAGCCCCGAGGCCGTGATGCGGCTCGGCTCTCCGGAGGAGGCGTCGTCCTGATGCAGCGCACACCCAGGGGCCTGCGCCTGCACATCGGCCTGTTCGGCCGGCGCAACGTGGGCAAGTCCAGCCTGCTGAACGCCATCACGCGCCAGCAGGTCAGCATCGTCAGCGAGGTCGCCGGCACCACGACGGACCCGGTCGAGAAGCCGATGGAGCTGCTGCCGCTCGGGCCCGTGCTGTTCATCGACACCGCCGGCATCGACGACGTGGGCGCGCTCGGCGAACTGCGCGTCAAGAAGACGCGCAGCGCATTCGACCGCACCGACATCGGCGTCATCATCACCGAGGCCGACACGTGGGGCGAGTTCGAGGAGCAGATCCTCCAGGAGCTGAGCCGCCGCGAGACGCCGGTCGTCATCGTGCTCAACAAGACGGACATCCGGGCGCCCGACGCCCGCATCCTCGCCCGCTTCGCGCCCCCGAAGGCGGCCGGGAAGGGCGCCGGGCGGAACGGACGCGCCCCGCGCCTCGTGCAGACGGCGGCCGGCCGGGGAACCGGCATCCTGGACTTCCGCCAGGCGCTTCTGGACGCCGCCCCGGAGGGCTTCATCGACAACCCCGCCATCCTCAGCGACCTGGTCGGCCCGGGCGAACTGGCCGTGCTCGTGGTGCCGATCGACAAGGAAGCGCCCAAGGGGCGCCTCATCCTGCCCCAGGTCCAGTCCATCCGCGACCTGCTCGACGGCGACTCCTACTGCATGGTCGTCAAGGAGCGCGAACTGAGTGCGGCGCTCGACCGCCTCAACCGTCCGCCGAAGCTGGTGGTGACGGATTCCTCGTGCTTCCTGAAGGTCGCCGCCGACGTGCCGCCCTCGATCCCGATGACGAGCTTCTCCATCCTGTTCGCGCGGTTCAGGGGCGACCTGGTCTCGCAGGCCGTCGACACGCTGGCGATCGAGCGCCTGCGCTCCGGCGACCGGGTGCTCATCGCCGAGGCGTGCAGCCATCACCCCATCGCCGACGACATCGGCCGCGTGAAGATCCCCCGGTGGCTGCGGCAGTTCGTCGGCGGGGAACTCCACTTCGACGTGGTCCAGGGCCACGATTTCCCGGAGGACCTGGGGCAGTACAGGCTGCTGATCCACTGCGGCGCCTGCATGTGGAACCGCCGGGAGATGCTCAGCCGGCTGGTGCTCTGCCGTGCGGCCGGCGTGCCGGTCAGCAACTACGGGCTGGTCATCGCCTACAGCCTGGGCATCTTCGAGCGGGCGCTGGAGCCGTTCCCGGCCGCCCGGGAGGCCTGCTTCGGTGCCTCGAGGGCGTCGGGGTAGGCGTTCGGCGGCAGGGGGCGCACGTCGTCGGCAACGAGGCTGAACGAGCCGTGCTGCTCCTTCACCCTGCCGCGCACCCGGTAGCAGCCGGCGCCGTCCAGGGCGCGGCCGCAGCGGCGGTAGACGTCCGGGAAGACGGCCACCTCGATGAGGCCGTGGCGGTCCTCGAGCGTGAGGAACTTCATGTACTGGTGGTTGCGCGTGACGGCGCGGCGTGCGGTGACGAGCCACCCGACCACGGTGACGCACCGGCCGGCGCGGCGGTGCAGGTCGAAGCTGGGCGTGTTCCCCGGGCCCTCCAGGCGGTCGTCCCAGGCGTCGAGCGGGTGGCCGGAGTGGCTGAAGCCCAGGATCTGCAGCTCCCGGAGCACGCGTTCGGCGAGGGGGTAGGGCGGCTGCTCGGGCACCGGGACGGTGCAGAGGGCGGCGGGCGGCGACTTGAACAGGCGCGGCGCCCCCGCCGTCGCGGCGGTCGCCGCGGTGCGCGCGCGGCCCGCCAGGAGGTCGGCCTTCATCATCAGGGTCGGGCGCGTCGAGCCGAACGAGTCGAAAGCGCCGCAGAGGATCAGGTTCTCGAGTTCCTCGCGGCCCGGGCGCACGCGCGCGCAGAAGTCCTCCAGCGAGTCGAACGCACGGAGTACGCGCTCCTGCAGCATGCGCCGCATGGTCGCGCGCGTGAGCGACTTCACGAACTCCAGCCCGGGCCGGATGGCGCCGTCCTCGGGCCGGCATTCGACGTCGCTGCGTCGGACGCACGGCCCCAGGACCGGCACGTTGAAGCGGCGCGCGTCCGCCAGGTAGGTGCGGGCATCGTAGAAGCCGGCCTTGTTGGCCAGGACGCCGGCCAGGAACTCGGCCGGGTAGTGGGCCTTCAGGTACGCCGCCTGGTAGGCGATGTGGCCGTAGGTGGCGGCGTGCGCCTTGCAGTAGGAGTAGGCGGCGAAGCCCTCGATCTGCCGCCAGATGTCCTCCGCAGCGTCCTGGTCGACCCCGCGGCGGACGGCCCCCCGGACGAACCGCCGGCGGAAGGCGGCCAGTTTCTCCCTCGACCGCTTCTTGGACGTGTACTTGCGCAGCTCGTCGCCCTCGGCCAGCGAGAACCCCGCGACCTCCTGCGCCACACGCAGGATGTCCTCCTGGTAGAGCATGACGCCGTAGGTGCCTCCCAGGGCCTCCTCCAGCAGGGGGGTGGCGTAGGCCGTCGGCTCCTCGCCGCGCATGCGCCGGATGAAGGCGGCCTTCATGCCGCTGCTGGACGGGCCGGGGCGGATCAGCGAAAGGGCCTGGATCAGGTCAGTGATGCCTTCGGCGCGCAGCATCTGCAGAAGCTGCCGCATGCCGGGCGACTCGATCTGGAAGCAGCCCATCGTGCGGCCGCGGCGCAGCAGCGTGGCCGTGCGCCCGTCGGGGTCGGGCAGGTGCTCCAGGTCGACGCGGACGCCGCGCTGCTCCCGCACGTTGCGGGCGGCTTCGGCCACGATCGAGAGGGACCGCTGGCCCAGCAGGTCGATCTTCACCAGGCCGGTCCGTTCGATGCCGCTCATCTCGTACTGGGTGACGACGATGCCCTTCGTGCTGTCCTCCAGAGCGGTGTACCACGTCAGAGGCCGGTCACCGATGACCAGCCCGCCCAGGTGGATGCCCAGGTGGCGCACGTAGCCGTCGATGCGCGCGGCGGTTCGGACGACGGTCCGCCACGGCTCCCGGTCGACGGGGAAGTCGGCCATCTCGGGGAACTCGGCCATCGCCTCCTCGATGCCGGAGACCCCATAGGACGGCAGCCGCCGGCTGAGCGCGTCGATCTCGCGGCCCGGCAGGCCCATGACGCGCGCGACGTCGCGGAAGGCCGACCGCGCCCGAAGCGTCGCGTGCGTCGAGACCATGGCCACGCGCCCCTGGCCGTAGCGGCGGTAGACGTAGTCGATGACGTCGTCCCGGCGGCGCCAGCAGAAGTCGATGTCGATGTCGGGCACGTCCGTGCGGAACTCGTTCAGGAACCGCTCGAAGTAGAGGTCGAACGCCAGCGGGTCCACGGCCGAGATCCCCAGGGCGTACGAGACGAGGCTGTTGGCGGCCGAGCCGCGGCCCACGTGCGGGATGCCCTCGCGCTCCGCGAACGCGACGATGTCATGCACGACCAGGAAGTAGTCGCAGAAGTCGAGCTTCTCGATGACCTTGAGTTCGCGCTCCAGGCGGGCCGTGACCGGGCCGGCCAGGCGGCCGTAGCGCCGGCGGGCGCCGGCGTAGGCGACGTCGCGCAGGCGCTGGCAGGCCGTGCGGTCCGGCGGCAGCTCGGCGCGGGGGAAGTGCGGCACGCCCAGTTCCAGTTTCAGGTCGCAGGCCTCGGCGATCCGCACCGAGTTGCGCATCGCCGCCTCGCGCACGGCGGCCGGCAGCCGTGCCGCCACCTCGGCCGCCGGCATCAAGAGGCCGCGCGGGTCGGCCAGCATGCCGGGCTCGGCCTGGAGGTCGTGCAGGGCGACGTTCTCGCGGATGGCGCTCAGGACGGCGTGGGCCTCGGCGTCTTCCGGGCGGAGGAAGTTCACGTTGACCGTGGCCGCGAGCGGGACGGCGAGCCGCTCGGCCAGGTCGGCGATGTCCGTGCCGGGCGTCTTCCGGCGTTCGGCACGCGGACCGCCGGTGCCGGGATCTTCGTGGCCGCGCAGGGACGGGCAGCGGGTCTCGAACGAATGGGGCGAGTCGGCGCGCAGTTCCGCGTAAAGCCGCCCCTCGGGCACGACGTCCTTCAGCCGGCGCAGCAGGGAGGGGGTGGCCGTGAGCGCGAACAGGCCGTCCGGGTCGGCGGCCAGGCTGCGGGCGATGTCGAACGGCGCCGGCGGCGTCCCGGGGGCGCGCACGGTCTCGGAGGCCAGGAAGTCGGCGTAGTGGCGTGTGCCGGCCAGGCGGCGCTCGGTTACGATTCGGCAGAGGTTGGCGTAGCCCCAGCGGCTTGCGGCCAGGCAGATGCACTGTTCGCCGCCCCAGACGATCTCGGCGCCGATGACGGGCCGCAGGCCGGCCGCGCGGGCGGCCTCGTAGAACTCAATGGCGCCGTAGAGCCCGTTCGTGTCCGTCAGGGCCACGGCCGGCATGCCCATGTGCGCGGCCGCCTCGACCAGTTCGTCGATGCGGAACGCGCCCTGGAGCAGGCTGAAGTTCGAGTGCACGTGCAGGTGTGCGAAGTCCATAGGGGCCTTGACCTCGGCGAAACACTCCGTATACTATATATATGTATGCATTCCGGGTCAAGTGGCGCCACGGATTGCGCCCCGGGCAGCGGAGGCCGCGTAGATGCCTGTAGAATGGGGCGGAGCGGGACGCGCACATGACCGGAGAACGCCGGCAAGAGCAAGCGTAGCGCCGGCGTCCCGCCGGCGGTGCCCGGAGCGTCCCGCTCCGGGGCCGTACGCCGTTGCGGGGGGGACGTATGCCGTTGCGGGGAATGCGTGGACAAAGGAACGTGGCGCGGGCAAGATGCCCGCGCCCCAGCCGGCCGGAGGCCGGCGCTACGAGGCATGCGCATATGACCGCAGACAAACGCGACGATGCCCGCAAGAGCAAGCGTAGCGCCGGCGTCCCGCCGGCAGTGCCCGGAGCGTCCCGCTCCGGGGACGTGTCCGTGCGCAGCCGAGGGCGCATGCCGCACATCGAGCGTCCCGGCGCCATCTACTTCGTCACC
>JAAYEJ010000022.1 GCA_012728835.1 Candidatus Brocadiaceae bacterium
CCTGTTGTGCGGCGGGAGGCCCTCACGCGGGCCGTGCGCCTGTACGCGGCCATGAACGCACACCCGCGTTCGCTGACGCTGCTCGAGGAGTACCCCGAGGCATTCGAGGATCCGGAGGGGCTTTGCAAGGAGGTCGAGGCGCACTGGCTGGACATTGTCCGAAAGTCCTCGTCCCTCACCACGCAGGTGACGCTGTACGGGTATGAGGTCTATCCGGGCGGCGACCCGCTGGCCGTTCGCATGCCATGGGCGCTCTCGGACGAGGCGCTGGCGTCCGCCCGCGAACGCCTGGCCGCCGTCCTCGCCGCCGCCCAGGCGGCAGAGGAACCACAGGAGGAATGACGCGCGGCGGCGATCCACTGGCTCCGCAGATGACGCAGATTACGGAGGACCGGCTGTCACGAAGGGCTGACACAGGCCGCGGGGCCGGCCGTAGCGGCGGGGCTTGCCCGCCGCCGGCGGGGCGGCTGTGCTACATACGGCCGACGACGACGGCGGCAATCCGGTGTGGCACAGTCGCCCTCGACTGTGTGCTCTGCGCAGCAGACCGGCCCTTCGCCTCCCGCCGCGCGACCGGTCGCCGCGGCGGGCGGGCCTCACGGAACGGATTACAGCGGGGGGGTGCCCTGCGGGCGCGCGGCTGTGCCACATACGGCCGGCGGCGGCGGCGCGAATCCGGCGTGGCGCAGAAGCCCGCCCCCCGAATGGGTAGCGCGGGCGTCTGGTCCGGGGTCACCTATTGAGGGCGGGCGGTGCTGCCCCATGGTTGGCGGGGCGTGTGCCGTCGTGCGCGCTTCCGGAATCCTGCGCGGAACCCGATGCCCGCAGCGTGGCATCTGGTGCCTGCGATGCATTTGACTGTCCCGAGTGGGCGGATCATATTGGCCGTGGCGGGGGTCCGTCCGGCGTCGGGCCGGCCGCTGCGGAGCCGTCACGACGCATCCGGGCCATGGTGGACTGACACGGACGCCGCTGCGTCCGAGGAGATGCCGAACGTTGCCGCACGAGGCCGACACAGCACAGGCGCATGGGCTTGCCTGGAGGATCGTGCCGGGGTTCGCCCCGACGCTGTCCCGGGTCGACCTGGAGAGGGCGCGCCGTCCGGATGCGCTCTCTGCACAGGAACGGGTGAAGGACAACACCGTCCGCAGCGTTGTGCGGCTGCCCGATCCCGATCGGCCGGATGGCCCGGGACTCTACGTGAAACGCTACAAGTTCCGCAGCCGGACCGAGCGGCTCAGGCACCTGCTGCTGCCGACCAAGCCGCACGTCGAATGGCGCGCCTGCCGCCTGCTGCGCCGCGCCGGCATCCCGACGTGCGACGTGCTGGCCATCGCCGTGCGCCGCCGGCACGGGCTGCCGCAGGAGGGCTTCCTCATCAGCCGTGAGGTGGCCGATGCCGTCAGCCTGGCGGCGTACCTGCGCACCCGGCCCCCGGCCGCACCGGAGGCCGACGAACTCGTGGCCGAGCTGGCAGACATCACCGTGCGGCTGGCCCGCGCCGGCCTCTATCACGACGATTATCATACCGGCAATCTGCTGATCCGGCCGGCGGCGCCGCCGGGCGAACGCCTGTTCGTCGTCGATCAGCACAGCATCCACCGGCGCCGCCCCACGCCCCGGCGGATGCTGGACATGCTGTCCATGCTGACGCGGTCGTCGGGCCTGCCCGGGGCCTCGGCCGAGGACGCCCGCCCCCTGCTGCGAGCGGTCGTGCACCGATGGACGGGGCAGTCGGAACCGCCGGAGGGGCTGGTGGACGGCTGGGCGGGGGGCCTGAGCCGCATCCAACGGCGCCAGCACCGCACTCACATGCGCAGCCGCACGCGCCGCTGCTTGAAGGAGAGTTCGCTGTTCACGACCGACAGGGCGGATGGCTTCGGCATCCACCGGCGTCGCGACTTCGACCTGCAGGCCGTCCTGGACGCCGTCCGGCGCCACGGGGAGGCGGTGCGGGGCGCGCGGCCCGACGCACGGGTGCAGCGCACGGGGCGTCGCACGGAGGTGACCATCGTGCCCGGCGACCGCGTCCCGCCCTTCGACGTCAGCCGGCCGGCCGCTCCCGAGTTGCGGCGGCAGGGTCCTGTCTGCGTGAAGTCGTTCCGTCGCGATTCGCTGGGCGAGCGTCTGAAGGACGCCGGACGCCTGCGCGGCCGCGCCCGCGCCATGTGGGTGGCGGCACGGGGCTTCGCCGTCCGCGGCATCCCGTCGGTGCGCCCGCTGGCGTTGCTGGAAAGCCGCTACGCGCTGTCGGGCGCGCCCGACTACGTGGTGATGGAGGCGCCGGACGCAGACGGCACGCTCTGCGAGCTGGCCGCCTCGGAGGCGCTCGACGCGGCGGCCCGCCGTCGGCTGAGCGAGGCCGTCGCCGGGCTGCTCAACCGGCTCGCGGACGAGGAGGTCTACCATCGCGACACGAAGCCGACCAACGTCCTGGTCCGGCGGGAGGGCAACGGCTTCCGGCTGTGGCTGGTGGATCTGGACCGGGTCCGGTTCGATCGGCCGCTGACACACGGGCTGTGGGTGAAATGCCTGGCACGGCTCAATGCCGGGATTCCGGGCCGCGTCGGGCTCCTGGACAGGATGCGCTGCCTGCGCCTGTGCGGTCGCGGGCGGTGGGCGGCCGCCGAACGGCTGAGCATCGCGCGCGAGGTCTACGCCCTCTCGCTCACGCGCAGCGTCGCCTGGAAGACGTAGCAGCGGCGCTTACCGCCGGTCGAGCCCGTAGATGCGGCGGGGATTCTCGTAGAGCCAGGCGCGGCAGACGTCCACCGCGCGAGACTCGGTCATCTGGCCGCGCGCGATGCGCACGGCGAGCGCTCGGGCGATGTTCTCACGAGCCATCACGAGCGCCCCGTAGGCCTTCTCCGGCCCGCAGGAGTAATCGCCCCCGAAGCCGATGATCTTGTTCACGGGCACCAGGTCCAGCCACTCGTTCAGCATGTTCTCGGTCATGTAGGGCGATATCTGGTGGGCCCAGACCAGGTTCAGGTGCGCGTTCGGGTACTGGTTGCCGATGACGGCCATCTCGCGCACCCACGGGATGCCGGCGTGGTAGAGATCGAACTGCGTGCGCCGGCAGCGCAGCAGCAAGGGCACCACGTTCATCGGATTCTTGTCAGCGAAGCCCTGCCAGCAGCACCAGTTCAGCCCGCAATGGACGGCCGCCACCAGTTCGTGATCCGGCAGCTTCTCCATCGACTTCAGGTTGAGCCACGCGCTGAACCTCGCGGCCTCGGCATCGGTAGCCGATCCATCGCGTACCTTGCGGAACAGCGCACCGGACTCCTCGCGGCCCAGCTCGTCCGCCGGCAGGCTGGCGGCGTACTTCACGCCGACACACCCCTCGCGGACAACCTGCGCGAGCCAGAAGTCCAGCCACTCGCCCAGGTCTTTGAAATCGCCGCCGTTCCGCTCCTTCCAGCGCCGGTAGACTCCGCACAGATCGCGTGCGACCGTCCATCGGAAGTCCATGAAGCCGCGGTGCACGCGCACGCAGAAGCCGCCGGGCCCATCGTCCCACCCGCCCTGGTTCAGGACGCGCTCGATTCCGCACCGGCCCTTGAGGATACGGTCGTACAGGCCCGTGGTGTTGGCGGCCCGGATGCGCTCGGAGAGGTCGGCGTAGGTATCGTCGTTGATCTCATCGACGCCGAACAGGTCGCGGGCAGCGATCTGAGCGGCGCGCGCGTAGCCCGTGTCCTGCACGGCCGCGAGGTACGGACGGAACATCGCCCAGCGCTCGTCCTGCGGACGCGAAGTGTCCTTGAGCAGTTCACGCGCGCCAGCCAGGCCGGCGGTCTCGACGTTCGTGAGCGAGTAATGGGCGTAGAGGCGCGTGAACACGTCGGCCTTCTGCGAGGTCAGCTCCCGCTCGGGCGGCAGGTGCTCGTGGGCGTCGATGACGGACATCCGGGCCATCTCGGCGATCAGTCCCTGTACGATCGATTCCATCGCGTTGGTTCTCCGGAGGAGAGCAGGGCGGCCGATGCCCATTTTCAGGAGGACGGCGGCGGCTTTCAAGCGCCGGACGCGGTGCGTGCGGGGGCGCGGCTGCTTGCATTCGAAGGGCGGGCCGGTAAGATTGTTCTGAGGGCACGGTGGGCAGACGAGCGCCGATCCGTCAACTGAGGAAAGGCCCATGGAACAGAAGGGACGAGTCGTCGGCGTACGGGGCTCGGTCGTCGAGATCGAGTTCGCCGACGGCCTTCCGACGATCAACGACGCCGTGCACGTCGACGGGCCCCTGGGCCGCGTCGTCGTGGAGGTGCAGCAGCACGTGTCTCTGACGCGGGTGCGGGGCATCGCCATGAGTTCCACGGCGGGGCTCTCCCGGGGGATCGAGGCGACGGCCACGGGCCGCCCGATCACGGTGGCCGTGGGAGACGCCACGCTGGGGCGGATGATCAACGTGCTGGGCGCGCCGATCGACGACGGCGCGCCGATCGACGACGGCGCGCCGATCGGGGAGGGCGATCGCCGGCCGATCCACGCGCGAGGGCCGTCCGTGTCCGAGCAGCGCACCGAATCGGAGGTGTTCTCGACCGGCATGAAGGTCATCGACCTGCTGGCGCCCCTGTCGAAGGGTGGCAAGGCCGGCATGTTCGGCGGGGCGGGCGTCGGCAAGACTGTGCTGATCATGGAGTTGATCCGCAACACCGTCGAGGCGTACTCCGGCATCGCGGTGTTTGCGGGCGTCGGCGAGCGGTCGCGCGAGGGGTACGAGCTGTACCACGAGATGTCCGAGGCCGGCGTGCTGGGCAAGACGGTCCTCGTGTTCGGGCAGATGAACGAGCCGCCCGGCGCGCGCTTCCGGGTGGCGTTCACGGCGATGACGGTGGCCGAGAGCTTCCGGGACGATCAGGGCCTGGACGTGCTTCTGCTTGTGGACAACGTGTTCCGGTACGTGCAGGCGGGCTCGGAGATATCGGGCCTGCTCGGGCGGCTGCCGTCGCGCGTGGGCTACCAGCCGACCTTGAGCACCGAGATGGCGGCGCTCCAGGAACGCATCGCCTCGACGCATCGCGGCTCGATCACGAGCATCCAGGCCGTGTACGTGCCGGCCGACGACCTGACGGACCCGGCCGCCGCCGAGACGTTCTCGCACCTGGACGCCTCGATCACGCTCAGCCGCGACATGGCCAGCGAGGGCCTCTACCCGGCCGTCGACCCGCTCGACTCCTCCAGCAAGCTCCTGAGCCCCGAGGTCGTCGGCGAACGCCACTACCGCATCGCCCGTGCCGTGCGCGAGACCATCGCCCACTACCGCAGCCTGAAGGACATCATCAGCATGCTGGGCCTGGAGGAACTCTCGGCCGACGACCAGCGCGTCGTGCACCGTGCGCGCCGGCTGTCCCGGTTCCTGACGCAGCCGTTCTTCGTCACCGAGCAGTTCACGGGCCGGCCGGGCAAGCGCGTGGAGATCGAAGAGACCCTGGCCGGATGCGAGGCGATCCTGGACGGGGAGTTTGACGACGCGCCCGAATCGGCGCTCTACATGATCGGCGGCGCCGACGAAGCACGCGCCGCCGCCCGCCGCGGGGAGGACGGATGAAGCTCCGGGTCTTCACCCCGACCGAGATCGTGCTCGAAGAGGACGTGGTCCACGTGACCGTCGAGGACCCGACCGGCTCGATCGGGATCCGGCCGGGCCATGCGCCGCTGGTGACGCCGCTGGTCCAGAGCATACTCGTTGCACGGCCGGCGGAGGGCCGCCAACGGTATCTCGCGCTGGACGGCGGGGTGGCGATCGTGAACCGCGATGTGGTCGAAATCGTGTCGCGCCAGGCGGTCGAGAGCGACGATCCGGCCCACCTGGAGGACTCGGTGCTGGCCGAATTCGAGCGCCGGACCGAGGAGGAGAAGAGCAGTTTCGTTGCCTTCGAGAAGATGCGCCTGAGCTTCATGCGCCGACTGCTCGAGCTGGAGAAGGGCTGAGGCGGCGATGCCCGACGAGACACCGGACAGGACAACGGAGTCGGAGAAGCAGCTCATGTCCGCGCTCCGCACACGGCGTCTGCGCCGCGAGAAGAGCGAGCGCGAGGGCGACGAGGGCTTCTGGTCGACCGTCGGGATGATGGGCACGGTAGGATGGTCGGTGATGGTCCCGACGGTGGCCGGCGTGCTGATCGGACGCTGGCTGGACGGCGTTCTGGACTCGGGGCAGGTCTTCCTGGTGTTCTTCCTGCTCGTGGGCCTCACGCTCGGCTGTGTTCTGGCCTGGCGACAGGTAACGGAGAGGATGTAGAGCCATGCTGATGGAGATGGGGCCGCTCGGGTGGGCCGTCTCGCTGGTGGTGGGGTTCCTCGTCGGCGGCCTGCTGTTCCTGTCCATCAAGACGCAGGTCGACTACGTGGTGCACCAGAAGGGACCCACGTGGGTGATGCCCGCGGCGATGTACGCCCGCATGGCCTTCGTGGCCGTCGTGCTCATCCTCACCTCCGTTCTGGTTCCGCCGCAGAAGCTGGCCGGCGCCGTGCTGGGCGCCCTGGTGGGCATCGTGATCGCCCGTGTGCTGGTCTCGCGCATGGTCGGGCGGGCGGCCGCCTCGGAGGACGACGCCCCGGAGGAGGACGCCGATGGCCGCGAGTAGCCTTCCTCTGGCGACGCTCGGTGGACTGGAGCTGCCCCAGAGCGCGGTGACCACCTGGGGCGTGATGCTCGGGCTGGTCGTGCTGGGCCTCGTCCTGCGCGCCCGCCTTTCCGAGCGCAAGCCGGGGCGGCTGCAGAGCGTCCTGGAGATGCTCATGGAGATGCTCTGCAACCTGACGCGCGAGATCGTGCGCGCCGAGCCGGGCCCGTACGTGCCCCTGGTCGCCACGCTCTTCGTGTTTGTGCTCGTGTCGAACCTGCTCGGCATGGTGCCGGGCCTCAGCAGCCCGACCGGCGACTTGAGCGTGACGGCGGCACTGGCGGCGATCGTGTTCTTCTCGGTGCCCGTCTACGGCATCCGCGCTCGGGGTGTGGGACACTATGTGAAGACGTACACGGAGCCGTCGCCGTTCCTTCTGCCCCTGAACCTGCTGAGCGAACTCACGCGCACCCTGGCGCTGGCCATCCGGCTCTTCGGCAACATCATGAGCGGCGAGTTCCTGCTGCTGGTCGTCATCGGCGTCGTCGTGGCCGCGCTGCGCAGCTACGCGCACGTCTTCCTGGTCGCCGTGCTGCCGCTGACGCTGTTCCTCTCCGCCCTCAGCCTGATCGCATCGGTCATCCAGGCGTACATCTTCACGGTGCTCGCGCTCGTCTACATCGGCGCCGCCGTCGAGCGCCGCACGCAGACGGAGCGGGCCGTCGATCCCGAACAGGAGGCAACCGCGTAATCATGGACATCGAGATGATCCGCATTATCGTCGCCGGTCTGACGATGGCCGTCGGCTCGATCGCCCCGGCCCTGGCCGAGGGCAACGCCCTGGCCCAGGCCCTCGAATCGATGGCGCGCCAGCCGGACGCCAGCGGCACGATCAGCCGCACGCTGTTCGTCGGCCTGGCCATGGTCGAGTCGACCGCCATCTACTGCCTGGTCATGGCGTTCATCATCCTCTTCGTCAAGTAGCCGGCCGCCCGGAGACCACCCAACCATGCTGCAATGGACATGGACACGGCTGACTGTCGCGGCCGGCGCGCTGGCCGCCAGCGAGCCGAACCCGCTCGATTTCACCTGGAAGGGCTTCGTGCTTGCGGCGGTCAACTTCCTGATCCTCGTACTCGTCCTCTACCGGCTCCTCCACAAGCCGATCCTGGAGATGCTGGCTCGCAGGCAGAAGGCCATCGACGACGCCCACGAGGCGGCCGAACAGAAGGCCCGGCAGGCCGAGGAGGTCCACGGCGAGTACCGGAAGCGGATCGACGCCATCCAGGAGGAGCGCGACCACGTGCTGGCCGACGCCCGCCAGGCCGCCGAGGAGGCCCGGCACGAGATCGTCCGAAAGGCCCGAGCCCAGGCCGAACGGGAGGTCGCCGGCCTGCAACGCGACTGGGAGCGCCGGCACCGGGAGGCGCTGCGCGGCCTGCGCGACGAGATCGTCGGCGTGTCGCTGGACCTGGCGCGCCGCACGCTCGTGCAGCTCGTCGACGACGACGTCGAGTCCCGCCTGCGCGCCCACGCACGGGAGCGGCTGCAGGAACTGGCCGATTCGTCCGACCGTCGCGCGCGGAAGTCGCTCTTCGCGGCCGGCGGCACGGTGCGGATCATCAGTGCCGCCCCCCTGGCCGACGACGACCGTCGCGCCCTCGGCGACCTCGTTCAGGCCCTCACAGAAGAAACGGCGGAGTTGAGTTTCGAGGACGACCCGGACCTCATTGCGGGCGTGCGTGTCGAGTTCAGCTCGCAGGCCATCGACGCAACGCTGGCCGACGTCCTGGACGCCGTGCGCGAACGCATCGAGGAGTTGGCGCCGGAGGACCGGGCGGCCGAAGAGCCGGAGGCGGCATCGTGAACGCCAGGGACGCCGCCTCCGGAGCCATCGCTGACCTGAAACGCGCCGTCGCCGCCGTGCGCGTCGAACCCCGCATGCGCGAGGTGGGCCGTGTGCTCTATGCCGGAAACGGCATCGCCGTCGTCGCGGGGCTGCCGAACGCCCAGGCCGAGGAGCTGGTCTCCTTCGACAGCGGCGTCATGGGCATCGTGCTCAACCTGGACGAGGAGCAGATCGGCTGCGTCCTGCTCGGCGACGACACCATGGTCTCGGCCGGCGACGGCGTGCGCCGCACGGGCGAAGTCGTGCGCACGCCCGTGGGCGAGCGGCTGCTGGGCCGCATCGTCGACCCGCTGGGGCAACCGCTGGACGGCCTGCCGCCCATCGAGTTCGAGCGCTACATGCCCGTCGAGCGGGAGGCGCCCGCCGTGCTCGCCCGCGCCTCGGTGGCCACGCCCCTGGTCACCGGCATCAAGTCCATCGACGCAATGATCCCCGTGGGACGGGGCCAGCGCGAGCTGATCATCGGCGACCGCAGCACCGGCAAGACCACGATCGGCATCGACGCCATCCTCAGCCAGGCCGACTCCGGCGTCGTCTGCGTCTACGTCGCCATCGGCCAGCGGGCGTCGTCCGTCGCCGGCTTCATTGCCACCCTGCAGCGGCGGGGCGCCATGGACTACACGGTCGTCGTTGCCGCCGACGCCGATTCGCCGCCCGGCATGCGCTACATCGCCCCCTACGCCGGCTGCACCATCAGCGAGTACTTCATGGAGAAGGGGCGCGACACGCTGATCGTCTACGACGACCTGACCAAGCACGCCGCGACCTACCGCGAGATCAGCCTGCTCCTGCGCCGGCCGCCGGGCCGCGAAGCCTATCCCGGCGATGTCTTCTACATCCATTCCCGGCTGCTCGAACGCGCCACACAACTGGACGAAGCGCACGGCGGCGGCTCCCAGACGGCCCTGCCCATCATCGAGACGCAGGCCCAGAACCTCTCGGCCTACATCCCCACGAACCTGATATCCATCACCGACGGCCAGATTTACCTGAGCCCCTCCCTCTACCAGTCCGGCTTCCTGCCCGCCGTCGACATCGGCACCAGCGTCAGCCGCGTCGGCGGCAAGACGCAACTGGCCGCCATGAAGCGCGTCGCCCAGGAGTTGCGCCTCAGCTACACGCAGTTCCAGGAGCTGGAGGAGTTCACCAAGTTCGGCACCACGTTCGAGCCCGAGACCATGCGCACACTGGAGAAGGGCCGACGCCTGCGCGAACTCCTCAAGCAGCCCGCCCACCGGCCCGTGCCGCTCCCGGAGCAGGCGCTGCTGCTGCTCCTGGCCGCCGGCGACGCGCTGACGGACGTGCCCGTCGACCGCGTGGCCGCCTTCGAAGACGCCTTCCGCACCGCCGCGCGCGAACGCCTGGGCGACCTCCTGAGCCGCGTCGGCGAAGGCGAAGCCCCGTCCGACGACGACGCCGCATCGGTGGAGGCGCTCGCCCGGCAGGTGAAGGAGCCGTTCGTCCGGCACGATAAGGAATCCTGACCATGGCGGAGTTGCGCGAGTTGCAGCGCAAGCTGGACAGCATCGGCGCACTCCAGGACGTCGTCCACGCCATGCGGAGCCTCGCGGCCGTCTACGTGCGCCGCGCCGAGGCGACGCTCGAAGCCACCCGCCCGTACGGACAGGCCGTCAACACCGCCCTGCGGTTGGTCATGGAGAAAGCCGGCCTGGGAATCGACCGGGAAGGCGCCGAACGGCCCGCACTCGGCATCGTGTTCGCCAGCGATCAGGGGTTGGCGGGCTCCTTCAACGACCGGGTGGCCGAGGCGGCGCAGCGTTTCCCGAGCGAGCACGGAGCGCCGGTCCGCCTCGTCTGCATCGGCCACCGCGGCGGAGCCGTCCTGGCCCTGCGCGGCCTCGAACCCATGCTCGTGCTGAACGCCCCCACCAGCCTGGAGGGGATCAAGGCCGAGATGCCCGATCTGGCCGCCCGCGTCTTCGGCGCCTTCCAGGAGAGCGGCGCCGAGGAGATCCACTTCGTCTACAATGCCTTCGAATCCGTCGGGCACTCCGCCGCCCGCGTTCGCCGGGTCCTGCCGCCGGTGCACGAGGCCCTGGAACCCGGCCGCGCCTTCCGCTACGAGCCCATCCTGACCGCGCCGCCTCTGGAACTGCTCGACCACCTGGTGGAGGAGTACCTCTTCATCGAACTCTACCAGGCCCTCCTGGAGAGCCACGCCAGCGAGAACGGCGCCCGCCTGACGGCCATGTCCGCCGCCTCCAGCAACGTCGAGGACCGCCTGGAGGAGATCCGGCGGCAATACCAGTCCGTCCGGCAGGACACCATCACGTCCGAACTGATGGACGTCGTCAGCGGCGCCGAGGCCCTGCAGGACGACGGCGGCCTCAGGTGAGGCCGCCGTGGCCGATGCATTGCCCGATGGACGGATCCGACGCTCAGTCGACCAGACCTGCGGCGCGGTAGACCTCCTCGCAGGCCGCCAGCGACTTGAGTGCGTCGTCGCCCGGCGCACGGAACGGCTCCGCGCCGCGCACCCAGCGGCCGAACCCCTCGATCAGCAACGCCCGGGAGTTCCCGTGCACGCCGCCGGCGAAGTCCACCTTCGTCCACTCGCCGCCCGGGATCGTCCTGCCTTCGAACTCGACCTCCTCCTGCACATACACCGGCACGCCCTCGGCATCGGCCGCCTCGAAGTTGATCTGCCCCTTTGTGCCGATCAGCCGCTGCGCGTTGCCGCGCACGCCGCCCGGCACGGCCGAGCCGCCGGCAATCGTGCCGATCCCGCCGCCCGAGAGCTTGACCGCGGCGCCGAACAGGTCCTCGACCTCCACGCCCTCGGGACTGTTGTAGGTGCCGGCCAGCGCCTGCACGTCGACGACCTCCTGACCGCTGACGTAGCGGAAATGGTCCAGCGTGTGGATCGTATTCATGATGAGGAAGCCCCCGCCGGCCGTCCGGCGCCGCAGCCGCCAGTCGGTCTGCGCGCGCTGGCTGTACCCGCCGGTCCAGTAGGTCTCCTTCTTGTAGCTCATCTCGACCAGCACCCAGCCCATCACGCTCCCGATGTGCCCGGCGGCAACGAAGCGGCGTACGGCCTCCGTCCCGGGAATGTAGCGCCGCACGAAGCAGACGCCGAGCAGGCCGCCCGTCTCGGCCGCGCAGTCCACCATGCGCTGCCCCTGCTCGACGGTGCAGGCGATGGGCTTCTCCACCAGCACGTGCTTGCCTGCCCGGAGCGCGGCAATCGCAATCGGCTCGTGCAGGAAGTGCGGGGTGGAGATGATGACGGCCTCCACGTCGTCGCGCGCCAGCAGTTCGTCCTGGCTCGCGCAGGGGGCGGCCCCCCCCACGCGGCCGGCCAGGTCCTGAGCCAGCTCCTGCTTGACGTCGAAGGTGGCGGCCAACTCCGCATTCGCAGCGGCCATCAGTCCTTCAAAGCTCCGTACGGCAATCTCGCCGCAACCGATCATCCCGTAGCGAACCGATTCCTCAGCCACGATTGCTGCCTCCCGTATTCCGGCGCCGTCGGGCGGTGCACCATGCTCCCGCATGCCGGCACATGATACGCCGCGCCGCCGGCAAGGGCAACCGCGACGGTGCGGCGCAATGCGGTCGGCCAAGGTCGGTCTTGACCTTCGGGTAGGGGCCAAAGTAGACTTGATCGCACAGTCATTGCACAGAGATGGGAAGGCTGAGCCCATGGAGTTCACCGAGGTCGTCGCCCGGCGCAGGTCGATCCGCAAGTACTCCCGCCGGGCCGTCTCCGCCCGGAAGCTGCGCTTGATCCAGAAGGCCCTGCAGCTTGCCCCCTCGGGCGGCAACAAGCAGGATTATGCCTTCGTGTTCGTAACGGACCCCGAGAAACGCCGACGGATCGCCGAGCAGGCCGGTCATCAGGACTTCATCGCCGAAGCGCCCGTGATCATGGCCGCCGTCTGCAAGCCGGGGGGCGAGTTCAACGTCGCGATCGCCGTCGATCATCTCATCCTGGCCGCAACGGACCAGAACCTGGGAACATGCTGGATCGGCTGGTTCGAACGCGAGCCCTTGAAGGCGATCCTCGGCATCCCGGATGACCTGCAGGTAGCCATACTGGTGACGATCGGGCATCCGGCGGAGGCTCCGGATGCGCGGCCGCGCAAGCCGCTCGGCCAACTGGTGATGGACAACGAATACCGCCCCGCGTGAGTGAACGGCCGGGCAGTCCTCCGTTGCACCGCACGGGGCGCGTCGGGCCCTGTGGAACGGTCGTGCCCCGTCTGTCGATCTTCCGAGGAAAGCCATGCCATCCCCGACCCCGAAAACGCGTCTCCGCCTGGAACCGCTCGAGGAACGCCTGCTGCTCAACGGCGCGGTGGTCTACGTGGACGATGATTTCGGCCCGGCCACGCCCGGCTGGGGCGTCACCCACTTCGCCCGCATCCAGGACGGGATCGACGCCACCGGCACGAACGACACGATCTACGTGGCCGCCGGCGTCTACTCCGAGAGGGTACGGCTGGGATCGGAGAACGACGGCACGGTCCTCCAGGGCGCCGGCGCCGACGTCACGATCATCGACGGAGGCGGAAGCGGCACCGTCCTGCGCCTCAGGAACTTCGACGGCGGCCGGGTCGCCGGGTTCACAATCCGCAACGGCTCGGCCTCCAACGGCGGCGGCATCAGCGCCGAGTCCGCCGATTCTGTCATCGCCGCCTGCCTCATCACCGACAACGAGGCCGACATGAACGGCGGGGGCCTCTACATCTCCGGGGGCGCGCCGCTGATCATCAACAGCGTCTTCACCGGCAACACCGCGCTGTTCGGGGCCGCCCTCTACGTCGACGACGCCGAGCCCGACATCATCAACAACACCATCTACGGCAACGAGGCCCGGTCCTGCGGCGGCGCGATCTACGGCACCGAGAGCATCTTCGTCCTGGGCAACTCCATCCTCTGGGCCAACGAATCGGCCGACCTGTTCCCCAACGACGAGATCATGCTGCGCTCCAGCGCCCAACTGGCCATCCGCTACTGCATCATCCAGGACGGCACCGACGAGATCTACGCCTGGATGGGTGCCAGCTACTCGTACGACGCCACCAACTCGGAGGACGACCCGGAGTTCGTGAACGCCCCGGAGGGCAACTTCCGCCTCCAGTCCGACTCACCCGCCATCGACGCCGCCCACGGCAACCGCGCCCCGGAGACGGACCACGACGGCAACCCCCGCGTCGACGATCCGCTGACCGAGAACACGGGCTACGGCACGCCGGACTACGCCGACATCGGAGCCTTCGAGTTCGTCGCCATCGTCGACAACGACCCGCCCGCCGTCGGCTCCCTTCTGGTCGCACCGGACACCGTCACCCGCCCGGAATCCCTGACCCTGACCGCCCTGGACGTCACCGATCCCGATGGGGATGCGACCGTCGCCGGCGTCTCCTTCTATCGCGACGCCAACGGAAACGGCACCTTCGAGCCGGGCGTCGACGTGCTCATCGGCACGGACACGGACGGATCCGACGGCTGGTCCTGGACCGGCTCGACGGCCGGCTGGCCCACCGGCAACCCCCACACCTTCTTCGCCCAGGCGCGCGACAACTACACGGCCTACAGCACACCCGTGGCGGCCACGGCCGCCGTGCTGAACGCCCCCCCCACAACCGACTCCCTCTCCGGCCGGGTCAGCGGCGGGTTACTGACCCTGAGCGCCACGGCGAGCGACGACGAGGCCGTCACGAAGGTGCAGTTCTATCTGGACGCGGACGGCGACGGCGTCTTCCAGCCCGAGACGGACACGATCCTCGGGAACGGCATCCTGAGCGGCGGCACGTGGCGTCTGGCGGTCAATGTCGCCGCCTGGGCGGACGGCACCTACACCCTGTTCGCGCGGGCTCAGGACGGGGCCGCGGAGTGGAGTGACCCCGCCTCGACGGAGGCCGTCATCGGACACCGCTACGTGGGCCGCATCGCGGACCCCTTCTCCGGTGCCTACGTGGACGTCTACGCACACGAGGACGTCGCGCTCGAGACCTTGCTCGTCGGCTTCGCCGGCGGCGGCGTCGCCTCCGTCCAGCTCACCGGCGCCGCCCCGATGGACGGACTGGGCCTGCTGATCCGCTCCGAGCCCTGGGCACTGGTTGCGACGTCCGTCAAAGACAGCCGCAAGGGCGCCCGTAGCGACGTGGCCTTCATCGCCTCCAACGGCCCGTTCAAGGCCATCCAGCTCAAGTGCGGGCTGGCCGGCTACAACCTGAACGGGCTCACGCTCGGCGACTTCACCTTCGACGCCGACATCGACGGCGACGGCGACATCGAAGACCTCACCGGGATCCATACGACCGCCTACGCGCAGAAGATACAGTTCGCGGGCCAGGCGGGGGCCGACGTCTGGGTCGGCGGCGTCGACCCGCGCAAGGGACTCTCCGTGTCGTCCTTCGCAAACAAGACGGGCGGATACCACGGAGACCTGGTCACCGTCGGCGGCGTCGGCAGCATCAAGCTGAGCGGTTCGCTCGGCTCCGGCCTGAGCGTCGGCGGGTCGCTCAAGAGCCTCCAGGTCAAGAACGGCCCCCTCGGCGGCACCATCCGCGTCGGCGGCGCCCTGGGCAAGGTCGCCGTCTCCGGGGGCAGCATCACCGCCGACATGACCGTCAACGGCTTCGACCCGAAGAATGGCCGCTCGGTCGGCTCCCTCCAGGCCAAGAACGGCCACTTCAGCGGCAGCCTGACCGCGGCGGGCGGCGTGGGCAAGGTGAGCATCTCGAACGGAGACTACTCGGGCTCCGTCGAGGCGGGGGGGGGCCTCTCCAGCCTGCAGGTCAAGGGCAAGACCACGGGCGGATGGCTCCGGGCCGGTTCGAGCCTGATCGCGAACGGCTTCGTCGGCAAGGTCCAGGCCGGCCGCTACGAGACGGACAACGGCGGGGAGGCGTTCGGCCTGCTCGCGGACGGCTTCGGCAGCATCGCCCTCGGCGGACTCAGCGTGTGGCCGGGCGACCTCCCGTTCACCGACGGCGACTTCCGCATCGAACTGCGGACATAGCGGCCCGAGCAGCGCACCGTGGCAGGGGAGAGAGCACATGGTGCGGATGGGGGGACTCGAACCCCCATGGACGATTAAGTCCACTAGGCCCTCAACCTAGCGCGTCTGCCAGATTCCGCCACATCCGCACCGATGGCAGGCCCCATTATCCGGCACCGGCCGCGCACTGTCAAGGTGCAGAACCGGCCCGTGTCAACCGCAGATAGAAATGTCCGCTATACACGGCAGATAGAAATGTCCGGTTGTTGCCGCAGCTATAAATGCGCGGGCATGTTCTGGTAGCCTTGGCGCCAGGGGTGGTCCGGCGCTGGACG
>JAAYEJ010000023.1 GCA_012728835.1 Candidatus Brocadiaceae bacterium
GCCGAGCGCTGGCTGTATGAGCGGCTGCGCGCGCTGGCGTTCACCGGGCCGGGCGAACTGGGCTGCGAGGACCATCTGGGCAACCGTGCGACGTTCGCGCAGTGCGTCTGCACGGGCGCTGCAGGGGCCGTGCAGGCGTTCCGTTTTGCGGAGCTGCAGGCCGAGTTCCTGTGTCCGGAGGCGTCGAGTGCACCGGCGTGGGGGAGCGTGCCGGCCGCGCCGGGCTTCTACGCGGGGTCGGTGTGGGAGCAGCAGTATGAGGCGGGCGGGGTGGCCCTGGGACACCACGCCGAGGGCCTGCGGATGGAGATGCAGCGGGGGTGGCCGCTGCGCGAGATACCTCGGGCCAGGGGCGCTCGGTCGCGCGGACCCGTCAGCGGCGCGGTGATCCGCCTCGTGGTGACCTCCCATGCCACGGTAACCGCAGAGCACCTGGCCCGCTACCTGGAGGTGCTGGCGCGCGAGATCGGTGCCTGCCCGGTGGACCTGACGGGCAACGGGCACAGCTACGCCGGCTGCACGCTGGAGAGCCTGCGCCCGGCGCACACGGACCGGCGCTGGGGGCGGTTCACGGCGGAGTTTGTGCAGGAGGTGGACTGCGATGGGTGACGACAACGGCAGATGCCTGGGGCGGCGGTCCGTGGCTTGCCCGCCGCGTTCGGGCGGGCGGGTCGGGTCGTCGGTGTGGCGGCGCCGCCAGCGCCGCGTCCGTGTCTGTCCGTGTGGCGGCGCCGCCGGCGCCGCGTCCGTGTCTGTCCGTGTGGCGGCGCCGCCTCAAGCCACGTGGGAGGGAGCCCTGACATGCGCCAGGCCACAGACATAGCGGAACAGCCCCGTCAGGTCGCCCAGCCCCGGCGCGCCGACGATGGGCACGTCCCAGCAGTGTTCCCGCGCTGGTCCGTGTTTGGACCAGCACCCGTGCTCGCCCAGGCAGTAGCCGTTGTCGCTGACCAGGATCACGTGCGTGCCCGGCGGCACGGCGTCCAGCACGCGCCCCACCTGCGCATCCAGGAAGCGCACCGACGCGCGATAGCCGTCCGTCACGAGTTGGGCCACCTCGGGCGTCATCTCCGTCAACTCCGGCATGGTGCGCGCAAAGGACCGGTGATCACCGCCGATTCCTTCCGGGTTGACCCGCCCCGGATGCCAGTAGCGAGCCGGAGCCGTATAGGGCTTGTGTGGCGAACGGAAGCCAACTGCGATGAACCAAGGCGGCTGGCTTTTCTGCATCTGAAGGATGGTCGCCGTGGCACGGTGCCAATCGTCGTAGGTCGAGTCGGGGACATCAAGCCGCTCGTACAGCTTGCTCCAGAAAGCGCCGCCATCGGCATGCGCAAGACCACCCGGATTGCGAAGTCGGGTCCCCCAGCCGACATCTTCCGATGCGTGGTGTTCCACCTTGCCGATGCCGACGGTCCGATAGCCGCTCTTCGCCAGGTAGCGCGGCAGCGTCAGAACGTCTGCTGGAAGCGGCGAGTGATTATCTGTCGAGCCATGCTGTGCAACCGGCAATCCCGTGAGCACGGAAGCACGCGATGGCGCGCACAGGGGCATCGCACAGCGACCAGTCGCCACGTGGCCGATCCGGCGGATGTTCGGAACCTCGACTCCCCCGAAGTCCGGGCGCAGATCGTCGGCGATCATGAGCAGTATGTTGGGCCGCTCGGACGGGCCCGTTCGGCGGCAGCCGAACGCCGGCAGCAACGCGCCGCCCGTCAGCGTCGTCATAGCTCCCAGGAACGCACGTCGTGTGAGTGCCATAGCAACTGGATTGTAGTGCTCCGGAGGTCGCCAGTCAATGCCTAAGAAAGCCTACGACGATGCGGTGGAACTGGACCCGCTCGGGAACATCTCAGGAAGCGGCGAATATGACGTCGAGGTCCGGAACCTGGACCGCGACGTCGACGCCTGGCTCTATTGGGACGAAGGCGCGGGGGGCATCGGCGACTTCGAGCATCAGTGCTACATGCGGCCGATCACCGCAGGAAGCCTTGCGCGGACCTCGCATTTCTGGTGCATCGCCAACATCGTTGAGGACGTCTATTTCTGGGCGGTCAACAGCTCCCAGGCAATCGAGTGCAACTACGCTTTCAAGTCGGCCAATCCGAACACCTTTGCCCTGATCAATCGCGAGACCGGGGAGAGCACCGAGTGGGATAACGGCGGCGCGGGAGTGGCACAGGACGCCACCTACCACTTCACGTTCGACCGCCCCACGGCGACGACCGTCCGCGCGCGCATCTACTCCGACGAGGCCCGCACCACGCTGCTGGCCACGCTGTCCGTGACGGTGGACGCCGGGCGCTCCTGGCGCTACCTGTTCGCCGTCAACAGCGTCAACAACGGAACGACGGGCCGGGAGGTGAGCTTCGATTGCGGCGACTACTTCGTGGCCGATCCGCCCACGACGACCACCACCACCACCGCTGCCCCCGGGCCGACAACCACCGCCGCGCCCGGGCCCGCCTACGGCGTCGAGGTGGACGTCTACGTGAACGACGCGCTTGCGCCCGACCTGGTCGTGCGCACGATCCGCGCCTCCTACGTGCGCCCCTGGCAGGCCGAACTGGAATGGCCCGGCCGCCACGACGATCCGCCGGACGTGCGCCTCTGGGATGAGGTGCGCATCGAGGACGACGCCGGCAACGTGCGCTTCGACGGCTTCCTCACCGGCATCGAGCCCGGAGGCGTCGACTCCGAGGGCGTCCGCTACACGGCCTCCGACCGCCGCTTCATCCTCGAAAACGAGCCCGTCCGCATCAACGGCCGCGGCTACTACCTCTGGAA
>JAAYEJ010000024.1 GCA_012728835.1 Candidatus Brocadiaceae bacterium
CGGACGCATCCTGCGTCCGGGACGTTGTGACAGAGAGGCACGCGTGCAAGCTCCAACGAAGGGGGCGGGCAAGATGCCCACCCCACAGCCGGCGAGACGCCGGCGCTACGTTCCGCGCGGCGCGCACGCGGCTACCCGAGGGGGGGGAGGCGAGTCAGGGCACACGCGAGTGGAAGAGGCGGCCCTCCCCGGCGTGGCCGCCGGCCTGCCAGGGCAGGTTCCACTGCATGTGCTGGTCGACGTAGACGTCCCGCTGGCCGTCGATCTCGATCTCCAGGCCCGTGGCCTCCCACGGCGAGAGCGTCCGCCCGTCCGCCTGCACGTCGATGGTCCGCACGGCGACGTCGGGTGCTTCCTCACCGTCGAACGGCACGAGCAGCGTGACCATGATCTGGCCGCCGGTGCCGTGGCGCGTGTAGGTCAGGTGCTCCGGGTTCTCGTAGCCGTCCAGCGGGTAGGGGCACGGCTCCAGCCGGGGCGTGCCGGCCAGGCCCTCGACGGGCACGATCAGCAGGTTGCCACCGCTGGTGGCAAGCCGGTTGCCACCAGCGCCGCTCGTGACGAGCCGGCCGCCGTCCAAACGGCACGGCGCGCCGATCTGGAAGTGGAGCGTGTAATCGTGCCCGGCGTCCGTTTCCGGCGTGAACCGGTCGATCAGGATCCAGTACTTGCCGCGCAGGTAGAAGAGCTTGCGCCGGCCGGCGGCCACTTGATCGGCCAGGTACCGGTAGCCCTCGTGCGCGCCGCTGAAGTAGGCGTAGTCCGGCTCGCTCCGCCAGGCGTCGACGGTGGGGATCACCGCGCCTTTCCAGCGCCACTCGTCCTCGATCGGTATGTGATCGGCGCCGTCGACGGTCGCCACGTTGTGCGCGGCGCTGCTGACGCGCCACATGCGCTCCGGGCTGTCGCCGTAGGGCGCGTTGCCGTTGTCGATGAGGATGGGACGGCCGCGGCTGTAGAGTTCCAGGTTGAACACGTGCGTGTGGTTGTGGCTCTGCACCGCCGAACCGAGCGGCCCCGCCTCGATGCACACCCAGTCGGACGCGCGCGTCCAGTCCTGGCGCATGAAGTAGTAGCCGGAGCGCGGGAGGACGGTGTCCGCCGCCGAGCCCTCCGGCGCGCGGGCCTGAAGGCGCTCGTATTCGGGCAGCACGTTTCGTCCGCCGTCCATCAGGAGACCGCCATAGGGCGCCCGCCAGTCCGGGGCCAGCGCTTCGGCGACGAACTTCGCCTCGGGCATTTCGAACAGGGCGGCGAGCCGGCGCAGCCGCTCGAGCGAGCGATCGGGGCGATAGCGCGCGTTCGTGTCGCCCATGTGCGGGAACTCGCCGCTCGGCGCCATGGTCTTCCACTCCGTCTCGGCGACGCGCCGGAGTCGTTCGTGGAACTCCGGGCTCAGTTCCACCCCCGCCACGTCCGCCAGGCGCTGCACCTGGAGCCAATGGTTCAGCGTGCCGCTGTGGTAGCCGGAGGCCCGTTCGCGCGTGTAGCCGTCCTCCTCCATGAGGACGTTCATCTCGAACTCGAAGTAGGTCGGCATGAAGGCCCCGAACTGTCCGAACCATTCGACTTCCGGGAAGAACAGCGCGGCTTCGTAAAAGCCCATGAACGTGTGAAGCCACCAGTTGTGGCCCGAGGTGCCGAGCGAGCGTTCGCTCCACGTGCGGGACCATTCCCATTCGGCCCGCGACTGGTCGAGCAGCCAGCCGAGCAGCGGCACGAAGGTCTCGTCCGGGCACTCGGGCACGGGCAGCAGGTCCGTGATCAGCTCGCAGAGGCTGCGCGTGACGCCCCATGCGCCGCCGCCCCATTCCGCCCTGGCGGCCAGCACGGCCTCGCCGATCCGCCGGTACAGGGGCTCATCCTGCACGAGGATCATCGCGTCCGTGCCGATGGCCGAGAAGGGGTTGCTGTGGTATCCGGCGCGGATCAGGGTCCGGCCGAAGGCATCTTCCAGCCTGGCCCGAGCCCGCCGGCGCTGCTCGTCCGTTGCCCGGCTGCGGATCAGCTCGACGTATTCGCTCCCGTGGATCAGGCGGGGCTCCGTGCGGCTGCGCAGGCGCTGCACCAGCGCGATCGCCGCCGCGCGCGCTCCGTCGGCCTCCCTGACGGCCGCAACGGCCTGCAGTTCGGGCCGGTCCCAGTCCAGTTGTTCGCAGATACGCTCCGCCACCTCGTTCAGTTGGTCTTGCACTGCAGGGGGCTCCCCGTCCGGTCTTTCGGCGGCCGAAACGACCGCCGCCAGGCAGAAGGCAGATACGATGGCCAACGTCCGAATTCCGACTCGCATGGAAAACGTCCTCCGTCTGTCCGCTTCGCTCACGCACGTTCCGTCGTGCGGAGGATCTGACCGTAATAGAGGCGATGGAGATTGCCCTGGGGATAGGCGCCGGCGCGGATGTCGTCGGCGATCTCGGCGTCGAGCACGTCATTCCGATGCACCACGCGGCACTCGTAGTGGCGCACGCACTCCGCGATGAGGGGCACGGACACCGTGGCGGCGTCGACGGGCGTCAGGCCGCACCGCTCGAACTTGTCGACGTCGCGACCGGACTCGGTGCCGCAGAAGTCGCAGACCTCGCCCATGTCCTGATCCGGCACGCTGACGACGAACTCGCCGTGGGCGCGCAGGTTGGCGAACGTGTGGCGGGACGGCCGCACCAGGACCGTGAAGACGGGGCGGCTCCAGATCACGCCGACGCTGCCCCAGCCGATCGTCATGGTGTTCGGCCGGCCGGTCTCGCCGACCGTCGTCAGGAGCAGGCCCTTGCCGCGCAGTATCTCCAGCGTATGGCCCAGGTTATGGGTGTACTCCACCTGCGTCCATTCCATCATCCATCTCCTCGCGGTTGGTCTGTGGCGGCCGTCTTGCGGACCGCGGAGCCGCCGACGCCGGCCGTCAGCGTCAGCTTCATCATCTCCTCGACGGACACTCCGGGAAGCTCCTCGACCAGGTCCTTCGGCACGAAGACGGTGTAGCCGCCGAGCTGGTAGCTCATCGGCAGGTAGACGGCCACCTTGCCCTCCTGACCGGGCAGGAACCGCTCCGGCTTCTCCTGCGTGATGATGCCCAGCAGCTCGATCCGGCCGTCTTTCGAGCGGAGCACGGCGGATTTGCCGCGGCTCTGCGCCTGTGTGCCGCCCAGGAACTGGAGCAGGTCGCGCACGGCCGAGTAGAGGCTCTTGACCAGCGGGATGCGGTCGATGAGCTTCTCGCCCAGGCGGATCAGGCCGCCGAATATCCACAGCTTCGCCAGCAGCCCGACGGCGTAGATCGCGCCGAGGCCGATCACGATGCCGATCCCGGGGGGCGGCCCCCCCCAGCTCAGCCGCGTCAGCCCGGCCCGCACCGTTGTGTCCAGCCACCAGAGCGTCTTCCACACCACGTAGACCGTGACGATGATGGGCGCGACGACGATGAAGCCGTTCAGCAGTACGGCGCCGTGTCTCTTGACGTTCATGGCAGCTCCATGATCAGGGCCGGACAGCTCCGGGAAACGACGGGTCACTATAGGCTACGCGAAGGCGGGAGCCGAAACCATGGCAGGGCGCGGGCGCCGATGACTCAGCGCCCCGGCCCGATGCGTTCGTTCAGGAAGGCAAGCAGTCCTTCCGGGTCGTCCGTGCCGACAATGACAGAGCGCACGCGGGTCAGGCCCCGCGGCTTCTTCAGCCGGATGCGCACGGCGTCGAAGCCCCAGGTGTTGTAGACGGCGAACCGGCCGGGGATGCCATGCATGCCGTAACCGTGCAGAAAAAGGCGCGTGCGCATGCGCTCGGCGGACTGCATCGTCTCATACGGAACCCGGACGCTGAAGAGGCGCAAGGGTTTGAACTCCGCGACGAGCGCCTCCGGTTCGCCCCGCACGTCCAGCCAGGCGAAGCAGGCGCCGACTGCGAGCAGCAGGAGTCCGCAGGCGGCCAGCGGGGCGGAGGTTTCCGCCCCCATACCGCGGGCATAAACCCCGGCGGCGATGAGCGCCAGTGCCGGCAGTCCCATCAGCCAGAGCCATGGGCCGCGCTGCCTGTGCTCATAACCTGCCATGGACGCGGCTCCCGGTCAGAGGCGCCTCTGCACATGCATACTCAGCACACCCAGCCGACATTCACCACCGGAGTCCGTCATCGGCGTGGTTCCTCATCGGGACGACGGGCGACCGGGCCTGCGTGCCCGCAGGCCGGTCTCTGCGCCCTCCGCGCTCTCTGCGGTGGATTACAGCTTCTCAGGCCTTCTTTGTCCTCTTCCGCGCGCGCTTTGCGGGCGGGCTCTTGCGGGCCAGTTCGCGGAAGACGGCCTGCATGGCCCTCTGCGTGACCTTCTCCGCACGCGGTCCGACGCGCGTGGTGCGGATCTCGTAGCCGCCCTCGGGGTAGACGGCGGCAGTGGGCAGGTAGCCGATGTTGCCGTTGCTGTAGCCGAGGATGAGCGTGGCTTCCGCGGGAGACGCCTCGCGGCCGAAAAGCGCATACTCGACGAAGACCTCTGCGCTCAGCGCGACCAGCATGGCCTCGCCCACGCGCACGCCCTGCAGGCGCAGCCGGCGCGCCTCCTCGCCCTTCTCCTTCGGCGGCAGGTCGGCCGTGCTGTTGACGACGCGCAGGGGCAGGGGCTCCAGGTCGCGCACGTGGCTCAGCGCTTCCAGGACGGCGGAGCAGGCGTCGCGGGCGTGCTGTTCCATTTCGCCGAAGGTGCCGCGCATCCCGGGGCGGTGCGTGCTGTAGGGGTTCTGGTTGGCGCCGCAGCCCTGCAGGAACACGTAGCGCGCGCCCGGCGTGCGGCATTCCAGGCGCTCGACCGCGCGGGCCATCCACTCGCCCGAGAGACTCAGGTTCCATTCGCCCAGCGTCGTCCCGTGCAGGGGCACGCTGAAGAGCACCACGTCGGGCCTGTGCTCGCGCGCGAACCGCCAGACGTCGACCTCGTGGAGCGTCGGGCCTTCGGGGTTCTCGCCGAGGATGATCTGGCCGTCCTCGCGCAGTTCGCGGCGGTTCACGCCGATGTCGAGCGGCGCGTTGCCGACGCTGAAGCGCGCCGGGGAGGCGTCGGCGAGGGCCACGCGCAGGGCGCGGACGCTCTGCCGGACCATCTCGGCGCGGTAGGCCTCCTGCATCTCGTCGGGCTCGTGACGGCCGACGGCCGGCCCGGCGTGCGTGTGGCTGGTGTTCAGCAGCACGCGGTCAGGTTCAAGGCCCGTGGCCTCCCGGATGGCGGCCTTGAACGCGTCGGCATGGTCGAGGCTGAGCAGGCAGACGTCGTAGGTGAGCAGCGCGACGCGCTCGTTGCCGGCCTCGATCACGACGGCGTTGACGAACAGGTCGTCGTGCACGTCGTTGGCGCCCTCGGTGCGCGACGCGTAGCCGGCCATCCGGATGCCCAGCGGCGGCGTGATGCATTCCCGTCCATGCCCGACCGATACGGTGTCCATGCGATGCCCCTTCCCAGGAGGTGCGGCGGATGCGCCAACGCAACGTCTCGGAGTCTACAGCCGCCCCGCCGGGCTGTCAATCCGCCGGCGGGCCTGGTGCGGGGTCTGCGATCAGGAGAGTTCGGCCAGACCCTGCTCGACCAGCCGGGCAATCAGGTCGCGCATGTCGGCCCGCAGCGTCTCCGGCTCCACGTCGTACTCGTCGAGCAGGGCCTCGTAGGCGCTCTGAATCGAGTCGGATTCCATGAGCACCTGCCACATGCGGGCGCCGACCTCGTCCAGACCGTAGTAGGTCTCGTTGTCGAGGTTCAGCAGGACGGCTTCGCCGTCGAGGACGTTGATCAGCACGTTCTCCGCCGCCGACACGCGCTGCGAGAAGGGCACGTCTGCCATGGCCGGTTTCTCCATGCTCTCTGAGTCCGATGCCGTGTCTCCCGGCGGCCCGGAGCCCCGGACGGTCACCGCCTTTGCGCCGTCCTGTGCCCGGGCCGCACCAGCGCAGCCAGCAGCCGCCCGACGGGAGCCACGGCATGCTTCCGTATCATGCGCCAGGGACGCACGCCATAGTAGAGGAACGAGAGCCCGTGCGGCAACCGGCAGTGCGACCAGTCGGCCACCGTCGGGAACGCGGTGGCCTGCCAGCAATGGCCGATGCCGTCCCGCAGGCGTTCGCGCAAGCGCAGGGCGTAACGGAGGGAGTCCGCCGGGATCTTCCCGCGCTTCTCGCCGGCCAGGAAGGACTCCGCCATCCGCTCCGCCAGCCGCACCGCACGGGAGTCCGCGTTCATCGCGTCCTGCACGTGTGCGGGCACGGGCGCCTGCAGCAGGCGCCGGGCCAGCAGAAGGCCCAGGTGCAGTGCGCGCAGGGCGTGCGCGGCGGCCGCGCGAGCCGTGATCTCATCCCAGTGCAGGCAGGGGGTCGTGCGCAACAGCTCCGCCACGTCGCTCAGCCAGCCCAGACAGCTCCAGCGGTGTTTGCCCCCGTGCATGCACAGCAGCACGACCATGTCCTCGGGGCAGAACGTCGGCACCTGCCGCCCCAGCAGGGGCACGGCGCGGAGCCGCCGCCGGAGCGCCTCGCGGTCGATGCGGGCCGGGAAGGTCTTCCCCAGGAGGCCCGTGTGCAGCTCCACCGTCAGGGCGCCGTCGCCCTCGCCGCGCACCATCGGGAGCTGCCGCGCCCGCCGCACCTGGGCCCTCTCCTGAGCCGGCGTGAGGTCGAACGCGCAGCGGTAGCCTTGCCCGCGGAGCAGCGCGCGTGCGCGGGCGAAGTCCGGCGGGTCGATCAGGATGTCCAGATCGCCGAACTGCCGCAGCGCGATGTTGCCGTACGCCAGGGCGGCCAGCGTCGGGCCCTTGAAGGGCACGGCGGGGATTCGGTGCTCGTCCAGGAGGTCCAGCAGGCGGAGCAGTTCGGCGGTCAGGCGCAGGCTGTGCGCTGCGTTGGCCCGGCAGTCCGCCGCCATCCGCTCCAGGGCGGCGGCCGGCACGGCGTCCGGGCAGACGCCGCTCAGGGTCCTGTGCAGCAGGGGCACGAGCCCGTGGTCCTGCGCCGTGCCGCGCAGCCGGTCCCAATCGAGCACCTGCGCGGCCAGAGCGGCGATGTGCGGGCGCGCGTCGGCCTCGACGACCGTGCGGGCGCACGCCGCAAGCAGCTCCATCTCGGGCTTCGCGCACGTCATCACGCAGCGCTCCCCATCACGGGTGTTCGCCCTGAACGACGAGTTGGCCGCGCTCCATCTGCGCATGCCAGGACTGTGCATACGGCCCCGCCCGCTCGACGAGTTCCGCATGGCTGCCCGATTCCACGATCCGGCCCTCCTGCATGACGTGGATCACGTCGGCGTGCATCGCCGTCGTGAACCTGTGCGTGATCAGCACGGCCGTGCGGCCCTCGGCGAGCGTCCGGAACCGCTGCAGCCAGTCGCCCTCGGCCCACGAGTCCATGGCGCTGGTGGGCTCGTCCAGCAGGATGATGGGCGCGCGGCGCAGGAACGCCCGGGCCAGGGCGACCCGCTGCCACTCGCCGACGCTGAGTTCCGCGCCGCCGGCGAACCACTTGCCCAGCAGGGTGTCGTAGCCCCGCGGAAGGCGGGAGATCGGCTCGTCTGCGCCGGCCGCCCCGGCGGCCGCTTCGATCTCGGACGCGCCCGGCGCGGCCGGCAGGTCGCCCAGGGCGATGTTGTCGGCGGCCGTGACGCTGTACTGGACGGGCTGCTGGAACAGGACGGTCACCAGGCGGCGGTACTGCGCGACCGGCAGGTCCCGCAGGTCCACGCCGTCGATCTCGATGCGCCCCCGGTCAGGATCGTAGAGCCGGCACAGCAGCTTGATCAGCGTGCTCTTGCCCGCGCCGTTGGGGCCGACGATCGCCACGATCCGTCCGGCGGGGAGATGCACGTCGAAGTCGCTGAGCGCAGCGTTCCCGCTGCCGGGGTACCGGAACGAGACGCCGCGGAACCGGATGCCGTCGCGGAGTTCGGCGGGCACCGGCCGGGGGGCCGCCGGGCTGACCACGCGGGGCGCGAGGTCCAGAAACTCGAACAGGTTGCCGAGGAACAGGCAGTTGTAGTAGATCTGCCCGATGTGCTCGGTGAAGCTGCGCATGGCCGCCTGCCCGCGGCTGAAGACGGCGTAGAACAGCGCCAGGTCGCCCAGTGTGCCGCGGCCGTGCAGCACGCGCCAGACCATCCAGAGCAGGGCGGCGCCGGTCACCAGCAGCCCCAGCGCGGCGGCCCCGGCCTCGCTGAGGGCCTGCCGACGCGAGAGCGCCACCCGCTCATCGCGCAGCCGCTGCCGCAGCACTCGGTGTAGTGCCCGGAAGTGGTCTCCCAGCGCGAAGAGGCGCAGTTCGGCGGCGTTCTCCTTGGACGTCAGAACCCAGTCGTAGTACCACGTGCGCCGCTCGTTCTCCGTGTTGCGCAGCCGCCACTGGTGCTCCCGCAGGGCGAAGGCCAGCATGACGTAGAACGCCGGCATTGCGGCGGTCAGCAGCGCTACGGGAAGCCACCATCCGTACGGGACCAGCACCGCCGCCATGGCCAGCAGCGTGACGCCGTTCTGCAGCAGGCTGCCCGTGTTCTCCAGCAGGGCGACGGACCGGTAGCCGGCCTGGTCCCGGGCGCGATGCAGGTGATCGAAGAACTCGGGCGACTCGTAGAACGCCAGGTCGGCGGCGACCGACTGCTCGTGGATCAGGCCGCTGATGTGGTCCCGGAGGAGTTCCGACTGCACGGTGCGCACCAGGCCGGCGGCGACGCGCAGCAGTTCGTGCGCCAGCACGAGCGCCGCCACCAGGGCCGCCAGGACCAGCACCGGCCGCATGCGCTTCCAGTCGCCGCCCGCCAGCGCGACCTCCTGAAGTCCGTTGATCAGCGAACGGGCCAGGTAGACCGTGGCCGCCGGCAGGACGCCCTGCACCAGCAGCAGAACGACCCAGACCAGCGTCCATCGGCGCGTGGCATCCCAGACAAGGCTCAGCGTGTCCGGCATGTGCCGGATCTGTGCCAGGGCCTTGCGGAGGTTGGTGCCGAAGATACCGAGTGCGGATTGCATGGTCTGATGTCACCACGGCCGGCCGCGCATCTGTCGGGGCGCGCGGACGGCGTTGTCGGGCCTCCTCAGGCCCTGCACGGCGATGCTACGCGCACTCCGACTCGACGGGTGCGGCGGCCGAGTCGGGTTCCGTGCCCGGCGTTCGGGAGGTCTGCGGCGGTCCGACGTGGGCCAGGATCGCCGTGCGAACGTCCTGGAGGAGCGAGTAGTGCCGCGGGTAGGACAGGCGGAAGAGCGGCACCATGCGGCTCCAGCGGACGATCCGCTCGAACTCCCGGCGGAGCAGGTCCCGATCGTCCACGAGCAGATGGAACGTGCCCTTCATCAGTTCCATGGCCGTATCGCGCAGGGACACCGGCGCGATCGTGATCCCGTCGGCGTCGGCCGTCTGCCCCGGAGGTGCCAGCAGGTAGGCGCCGCGCAGCCGGACGGGGCCTTCGTGCCAGGTCATGCCCGTGTCGGCAGGCGAGAGCCGCCTCTTCCCCGTGTAGTGGGCGACCTGCGGCAGCGCCGTGTCCGCTCCGAACAGCGTCTCCACACTGTCCCGCCAGAGGCGCAGGCTGGGGTAGGTGGCCACGACCGAGAGCGCCCCGCCGTCTTCGCTGACGATGATCGAGTCGTCCGAGAGCAGGGGAGCGCCGTCGAGGCCGAAGCTGGACACGAGGGTGGACTTGCCCCGGCCGGTCTCGCCCAGGAAGGCCACCGCCTCGCCGCCGATGAGCACCGCCCCCGCGTGCACGACAACCCGGCCGCGGCGCGAGAGCGCAAGGGGCAGCACTTGGTCCAGGAGCAGGTGGCAGAGCGTCTGGCGCGGCAGGCGGGGTTCCGGACGGCAACTGAGGCACCGGCCGTCGGGGTCCAGCACGAAGTCGGCCATGCCGTAGAATCGCACCAGGTGCCCCTGCGGGACGACGCCCACCGAATACCAGGCGCTCCCATCCGGCAGCTCCGCGTGCCGCACCCACCGGTGGACGTGCGGGCTGGCCGTCTCGGGAGGAAGCAGCGGAACGGGAGGCAAGGGACCCTCGCCCGTCACCCGCGGAAGCACCAGATGGGGGCCGCTTCCGCCGAACATCTCATCGAACCGAGACGGTTGGGTCATCCTTGGGACACCTGCCAGGGTTATGCGGTTGTCGTCCTCCGCCCGTGTCGGACGGAGTGGCCGCCATCGCTGTCTGCAGACGGTCCGGATGCGGAAAGAACGTGGACGGTGCGATGCCAACGATGTCGGACCTGCGTTGCGACCTGCACTCGCGGCGACTGCCCTCAACGCGGTCCCTGGGCGGCAGTGGGCGGCGTCCGGCCGATGCCGCCCACTCCCATGGCAGCGAGCGACTCCGACCGACAGGCCGAGGAGGCGAAAGGGCTCTCGGACGATCCCGTGCCGGCCTGCGCGCGTCCGGCATCCTGCCCGGTCAGTTGCACAAACGGACCCACACACGTCGGACAACGGTGTGCAGGCACTCGCCCGGGTCCGGTCCGCCCACGTTCCGCGGCCGGCCGCGACCGTCGGCACTTCTCACTGCGACAATCCGCAACCGGCTGCACCACACACCCGGCGCGGCAGATCATCACCCTCGGTCATCCCCGTCCGGCGGTTCGGGCGCGGTGCGGGAGAGGCCGGGCATCCCATGCTATCGCGGACACAATGTCCCGCGTTCTCTCCTAACCGTCAGGCGCCGCCCGCCATCACACTCCGGCGAACCGGGACAGCGCCCCGGCCGCCCATCGAGCGCCTGTCACGAACGGTGACCGGGGTCCTTCCCGTGAGAATGCGGAGCCGAGTGCTCCACCATGCTTGAGCCTCCGCCCTTGGTCAGTTGCGCGACCGTCCCGTATGTGCTCATACACGGGGCGGAGTACCGTCTCTTTGCTGACAGAAAGCGTGTGGTGTCCTTCTTCATGGATCCTCTCCGGAGCGGCCCGGATCCTGCAACACGGTTGCCACACTCGTCGCTCGTTGCAGCGCAACCGTAGAGAGGATCCGCCCGCGTGGCGTTCTGCACGTCTCTCCAGTGTGCCGGTCACCGCAGATTGGACGGACGGCAACCGATGCACCCGCACCGGTCGCGAATTATACCGGCAGGCGCGCGCCTTGTCAATAGGGAAAATGCGCAGTCTGGACCCATCCTTCTCCGGAGTCTCGAGACCGCCGTCCTCACGGCCTGGCGGTTGTCTGCTGCGGCTCCCGTGCCGCCCGGCCGTGGCCCCGGCGCCAGACGGCCAGTGCGACGGCCTGCCAGATCCTGCCGCCGTCTTCCACCGCCCCGGTGGCCGCATGGCGGCGACGGGCCTCGTCCAGCGTGTTCAGACACACCAGGTCAGCCAGGTCCGTCCTCGGGCCGTCCAGCGCATCCGCGATGAGGCCGGCGGCCAGCGCGAACCACCGGGAGAGGAACGCGGCCCCGAGGTGTTCCCAGCCCTTGCGCCAGGTGACCTCGGGCGGGAGCAGGTGCTCGACGGCCCGGCGGAGGGCCACCTTCGTCCAGCCGCCGCCGAGGCGCTGCGTGCGCGGCAGGCGGAAGCAGAACTCGACGAGCCGCTTGTCCAGGAACGGGCGGCGCGGTTCGATCGAGAAGGCCGCCGCCATCCGGTCGTAGCGCTCGAACGCCACGGGCAGGTTCGGGGAGTCGAGCCGCCCTACGTCCAGTTCGCGCAGGCGGCGCGGGAGCCCCCGCCCCGGCCGGCCGCGTCCGTAGTGGGCCTCCACGCGATCGGCCAGCCGGATGCGGTCCGCAAACGCGGGATCGACAAGCGAGTTCCGAATGAGGGCGGCGGCCCGCCGCCGTCTGCGCATGTCCCTCAGCCGACCGCTCATCGGGATCCTGTGGGTGGGCAGCAGGGGCCGAAGGCCGTCGTGGAACAGGAAGTGCCACGGAGACTTCTTCCAGCGGCGGTAGAAGTCCGCCAGGCCCCGGGCGTCGGCCGCGGCCTCCCCCCACCGGCCCTCCCGCAACAGATAGGCCAGGTACACCCCGGCATGCGAGGCCACCACGTCGCCGTCCACGCCGTCCAGCAGGACCCGGATCCCCTCCCGCCGCGCGGCGGCGTACATGGGCAGCGGCACGCTGATCATGTCGTTGTCGAACAGGTCCTCGGTGTGGCGGACGATCCGCTCGAGGTCCGGCAGGAAGGCCGGCAGGTCCGCCGGGCGGACGGTGAAAGGCCGCACGCGGCCCTGCGCGAGCACGGCGCGGATGGCCCGGCTCTCCGGGCAGCCGGTCTCGTCGTCCGCCACCGCCGAGAACGTGCGCAGCGGGCCGTCGGCGGCATTCGCCAGGAGGTCCCGCGCCACGGCCACGATGGCCGACGAGTCCATGCCCCCGCTGAGCATCGCGCCGACGGCGTCGGGGGACCGAAGCCGGCACCGGACCGCCTCGGTGAAGACCTCCAGGAACGCTTCGGCATGCTCCGCGTCGGACCCGAGGCGGAGGTCCTCGGCGGACGGGTCGAGCGCCCAGTAGCGGCGCAGCGTCGCGCCCTGTCCGGAGACCGTCAGGGAGTGGGCCGGCGGCAGGCGGAAGACGTGCTCGTAGAAGGTGCACGTCTTGTCGATCGGCTCCAGGTCCGTCAGCAGGTAGTCGGCGATCCGGGCCTCGTTGATCCGCCAGGGCACCGCCGGCAGGGCCATGACGCCCTTGGTCTCGGAGGCGAAGGCGAACAGCGAGTCGGACAGGTGGTAGCAGAACGGCTTGATGCCGAAGTGATCCCGGGCGCAGAAGAGGGTCTGTCGGCGGGCGTCCCAGACGGCGAAGGCGAAGTCGCCCAGCAGGCGGGCAGGGCAGCCCTGGCCCCAGCGCTCGTAGGCGCGCAGGATCAGCTCGCTGTCGGTCACCGTGTCGGCCGGCCGGCCGGCGGGGCCCAGGGCCGCGATCAGTTCCTCCCGGTTGTCGATGCGGGCGTCGGCCGTGATCGTCAGGCCGCGGACGGGGTCGGTTGCCGGCAGCGTCTCGTGGAGCGATTCGGGCGTGGTGCGCAGCATGCAGTGTCCCAGGCCGACCGGCCCCTGCGCCCACGTCCCTGATCCGTCGGGGCCGCGGTGGAGAAGGGCGCTGACCATCCGCTCGACCTCGCGGGGCGCGGCGGGGCGACCATCGAGACGACAGAATCCGGCAATCCCGCTCACGGCGGCCCCTTTCGGACGGGCGGGTCCCCGGGCGGGCCGTCGGGCCGTGCCGCCGTCCGGGCCTGTCGGAACCGGCCGAACCGGCGGCGGACGCCTTCGGGCTGGTTGACGGGCTGGCCCATGAGTTCGACCCAGGCGTGGGCCTCGAGTCGGCCCGCGTGCTTGTATGCGCCGACGCAGAGTTCCGTCTCGATGCCGCGGCGCCGCAGCAGATGCTGCAGGACGATGGACTGCAGGAGGCACGCGGCGCGGAACGGACACCAGCGCGCGGCGACGGCCACCATGCGTGCCGCCTCGACCGCGCTCACCATGGCGCCGGCCGCGCTCGCTGCGTGTCTTGTGTCGGGCGGCGTTCCCGTGGCCGCCCGTCCGAGCACTTTCAGGCGCCGGAGCCCCAGTACCCGCAGGGCGACTGCCGTCAGCGGCAGCAGGACGAGTGCGCGGAGCAGCAGGCTGCGCTGGCGGCGGCTCAGCGCGCGGTACTGGCGCCACTTGCTCATGGATGCGGGCGTTGCTTTCGGCTGACGGGGAGGCACGGCCCGGGCCAGTGTACCGGCTGGCCCCGGCAGGGGCAAGTGGTGGCGCGGCGCGGTGGCTTGAACGCCCCGGGGGCGGCCCGTAGAATCCGGTGCGGGACGGTGGTCCCGATGTCAGGTTCTGGGAACGCGGGCCGGAAGGGGAAGGTCATGTCGATGCTGTCGGTCGGGCTGGGGGTGGTGGTGTTGATGGGGTGTTCGGTGGCGTGGGCACAGGAGGCGTCGGAGGGGATCGCGGCGGGCTTCCCCGGCGACGTGGGGATCGAGAAGCACCCGGCGGTCCTGTTTGCCTCGGGGTTCGAGGACGGCTTCGAGGGCTGGTCGCTCGTCGAGCGCGACCGGCGGATCAGTTCGCTCGTTGAGGATCCGGAGCTGGCCCACAGCGGCACCACCTGCTGCCGGAGCGTGGCGGTGCGGGGCGTGAACACGGGCGGGAACGTCACGCACAACTTCCGGAGGGAAGTGGACCAGGTCTTCCTGCGCTTCTACTGCCGGTTCCACAGGGATGCCGTCATCCCGCACCACTTCGTGAAGATCCGCGCCATCCGGCCCGGCGGCGACGGCATCCGCGCAGGGCGGCGTCCCGCCGGCGACCGCGCTTTCTGGACCGGCATCGAGCCGGTGCGCGATCGCACCTGGCAGTTCTACACCTACTGGCACAAGATGCGGGCCTCCCAGCAGCGTGCGACCGAAGCCGAGAGCACCTACTACGGGAACCGCATGATCATGGGCGGCCAGGAGCGGCTGGAGCGCGAGCGCTGGATCTGCGTCGAGGCCATGCTGAAGGCCAACACACCGGGACAGTCGGACGGCGAGCAGGCGTTCTGGATCGACGGCGAGCTGATCGGCTGGTGGAAGCCGGGCAGCCCCATGGGCAACTACCGCGGCGCGCACTTCGTGACGCCCGCCCCGCCCGGGACGGAGCCGATCCCGTTCGAGGGCTTCGACTTCCGCAGCGATCCGGCGGTGAAGATCAACCAGGTGCTGCTGCAGTGGTACGTCACGGAGCGCTACGCGCGCGCCGGCACAAGCGACCGGAATATCGTGTACTTCGACGACGTGGTGATCGCGACGGAGTACATCGGGCCGATGGCGGCACGCACTGACACGGACTGACACACGGACCATCCTTCGCTGGAGCGTCCGTGTCCGTCCGTGCTCGTCTGTGTTGGCTCTTGTCCCCCTTATTCGCCGCGCCTGCGGGCGCGGCGGGTGCGGTACAGGCGCTCCGTGAAGCCCCCTTCCGCCTCGAAGGCCGCTGCCTGCGCGGATACCTGGCGGTCCAGAAGGTGGCAGCATATGTTCAACAGGGAAAGGACCGCGTTGGCCGCGAGCGCGGAGTACGGCGGCGCCTCGCCGTCAGCCGAACGGTGCTCGTGCTGCGCCCAACTGCGCACTTGTGCCAGTGTGGAGCAGCGGCGTGCGCGGAAACGCTGCAGCGCGGGGTGGTCGGGCGGCCATTCCGCCAGCCCGTGCTGGCGCAGGTAGTCCTGGTAGTCCAGCCGGAGTTCCTCCAGGCTGGCTCGGGCCACGTTCGTGAGCTTCAGCTCCATCTTCCTGGACGTGCCGCTCGCCGTGCTGCCTTCGGCGATGTTCTGCACCCCTGAGCGCGCAGCCTGCACCATCTGGTCTCTGGTGCGGCTGCGTCTGTCAATGTAGCGCTCACAGAAGCGCACTGTCATATCGTAGATCAGCTGTGCCACGCGAAAGCTCCTCAGGCGGCGGTATCCGCCGTGCCTCGGCAGCAGAGGTTCGCGCTGGCCATCTTTGCCGGTCATGGTGCTGGAGCTTAGCATGCCGGCACGCTGCCTGTCCAGGGAAAACGGCAAAAACGAACACGGACGAACACGGACGAACACGGATGGACACGGACGAACACGGACGGACACGGACGGACACGGACGAACACGGACCGGCAACACGCCCCCCCGGCCCGTGCCGCACCCGGCCCGTGCCGCACCCGGCCCGTGCCGCACCCGGCCTGCCCAGCCCCGGCGCAGGCGGGCTTGCCCGCCGGAGGCGGGTCCGTGTCCGTCCGTGTTCGTCCGTGTTCGTCCGTGTGTCCGTGCGTTCCTGTCTGGACTCTCATGCACAAGACGTGCATCTTCCCCAAGCGCCCATTCCACCACCGCGACAAAGCCGGCAGCGGCAGCCGGCATTTGTGTGTACCATCTGAAATGAGGATAAGGCAAGGCCATGACTGCCGATATCCCCCGCCCGGAGCACCCGCGGCCGCTGCACTGGAGGCGGATATCGACGGGGGCATGGCCCTGGGTTTCGACGGAGCGCGCCTGAGGCCGTCCCGTCACCTCACCATCTCGTCGTAGCGCAGGCCCGTCCAGCGCGCGACGAGGTCGCGGGCCCACTGTGGGGAGGTGTCCTCCTCGCCGCGGGTGACGCGTTCGCAGGCGCGCAGGTAGAAGCCGTGGTGCGCGGGCGTGCGCAGGACGTTCAGCAGCTTGGCCGCGGCGGCCACCCGATCGGTCTCCGAGAGGGCCAGTGGCGACTTGCAGACGCCGAGGTGCGCGTCCGGGCCGTGGCTGTCGATGAAGGCGTCCCAGCAGGCCTGCACCGCCTCGGGGTCCGCCAGCAGGTCGGAGACCTTCTGCAGGTCGTCCAGGAACGGTGCGCGTACGGCGTCGGGCATGAGCCGCAGTCGGTCGGCCTGGATCAGGTAGGGTGTCAGCGAGGCGCGCTCCAGCACGTCGCCGCGGAAGTCCAGGTGGAACAGGTAGCCGCAGTGGCGGTAGAACAGGTCGTTGGGCTGCCAGAAGCAGAAATTCCCCAGGCTGTAGGCGATCGGCACCTGGTCGAGCATCTCGATGCCCTGCGGCACGTGCGGGTGGTGGGCGATGACGGCGTCGGCGCCGGCCGACGCGATCAGGCGCAGCCCGTCGACCATGTAGGGCGGCGGCAGGGGCGTGTGCTCGCGCCCGCCGTGGACGATGACCACGACGACCTGCGCGGCGCCGCAGTCCTTCAGGGCCAACACCTGGTCGGCCAGGACCTCGGGCTCGAAGCCGTAGCCGCCGGGGCCGCCCTGGCGGGAGCGGCATTCCTCGCCCTCGGCGCAGTTCAGGACGGCCACGCGGACGCCGCGGACCTCCAGCAGTGCGGGCCGGGCGGCCTCGTCTTCGGACATGCCCGCGCCGACCGTCAGGACGCCGGCCGCGTGCAGGTGGTCCAGCGTGTGGGCCAGGCTCTCGTCGTCGAAGTCGCGGGTGTGGTTGTTGGCCATGCAGGCGACCTCGAAGGGGGCTGCTGCGAAGGCGCGTGCGCCCTCGACGGGGGCGTTCAGGTTGGGGCCGCCCTTGGGGATGGGCCGGCCGACGTCGCCGAGCACGCACTCGAAGTTGGCCACCCGCACGTCGGCCTGCCGCAGGACGGGCAGCAGGTCGCCGTAGACGCCCTCGGGGTCGGAGAGCATCACGCCGCCCAGTTCGCGGATGGGCGCCCAGTCGCCGGCCAGCGTCATGCGCCAGGCCGGCCCCTGGCCCCTCAGGTCGGTGGTGAACACGCCGCTGCGCCAGTCAGCGCCCATGGTGATCCGTCCTTCCGTTCGTGGTGCAGGAGTTGCGAGCGCGCCGCTCGGACAAGCGGCGGTCAACGATAACACGGATCGCCGCCCGAGACCACCGCCGGCGCGGCCGCGGCGCCGCTTGAATCACGAGTCGAATCCGGTACACTCTGTCCGGACCGATGAGAACGCACAGACTGCGCACGCGCGCGATGGGCCGCATGGCACGGCGGACGGGTTGAGGAGCGGCGGGCATGAGCACCCCCGACGGTCCGGCCGCGTCCCTGGCGCCGCGTGCCCTCTCCTCGCTGGGCCGCCTGGTTCCCTTCCTGCGACCGTACGCCACGCCGATCCTGATCGCGCCCGCGCTGCTGGCGGCCGAGGTCTTCGCCGGCCTGCTCCAGCCGCGGCTCCTGCAGACGGTCGTGGACAAGGGCATCCTCGCCTCCGACTTCGGCGTCGTTCTGCACATGGGGCTGCTGATGATCGGCCTGGCGATCGTCGGCGTCGCGTGCGGCGTGGCGAACACCCTGCTGGTCGTCCCGGTCGCGCAGGGGTTCGGCGCCGATGTGCGCGCGGCCGTCTTTCGCAAGGTCCATTCGCTGTCCGTGCGCAACCTCGACGAACTCGGCACGGGCAACCTGATCACGCGCTGCACGAACGACGTCACGCAGTTGCAGGACGCCCTGCAGTCGCTGCTGCGCATCTTCGTGCGGGCGCCGCTCATCCTGCTGGGCAGCATCGTGCTGGCGGTGCTCACGTCGCCCTCGCTGGCCTTCATCATGGCGGGCATCGTGCCGGTGCTGTTCGTGGCCATCTGGGTGTTCTTCCGCTTCTCGCACGCGATGTTCACGCGCATGCAGGCGCGGCTGGACGCGCTCAACCGTGTCACGCAGGAGAACATCGCCGGCGTGCGCGTGGTCAAGGCGTTTGCGCGGGCGGACCACGAGGCGGCCCGCTTCGAGCGCGCCAACGAGGACCTGACGGCCGCCACGGCCGGCGCGATGCGGTTCGGCGCCCTCATCATGCCGTTCATGGAACTGGTCGTGGACATGGCGCTGGGAGCGGCGGTCTGGTACGGCACGCGCGGGGTCTCCTACGGCGACCTGCAGCCGGGGCAGGTGATCGCCTTCGCCAACTACCTGCGGCGCACGGTGATGGCGCTGCGCCTGGCGGCGATGGTGCTGGTGCGCCTCTCGCGGGCGGGCGCGTCGGGCGCCCGGGTCGTGGAGGTGCTCGACAGCGAGCCGGACGTGCAGGACGCGCCGGACGCGCCGGAGACCCCGTCGCTGCGCGGGCGCGTGGTGTTCGAAAACGTGACGTTTCGCTACCGGGGGGCCGAAACGCCGGCGCTCCGGGACGTGTCCTTCACCGCCGAGCCCGGCCAGGTGGTGGCCGTGCTCGGGGCGACGGGCTCGGGCAAGTCGACGCTCGTGCATCTGATCCTGCGGTTCTACGACGTCGAATCGGGCCGGATCACCGTGGACGGTCTGGACGTGCGCACGCTGCGTCGCCAGGACCTGCGCCGGCACGTCGGGATCGCCCTGCAGGAGTCGGTGCTGTTCTCCGGCACGATCGCCGACAACATCCGCTTCAGCCGGCCGGCGGCGGCGGACGAGGAGGTCGTCGCCGCCGCGCGGACGGCCCAGGCGCACGAGTTCATCTCCGCGTTGCCGGGCGGTTACGGGACCCGGCTCGGCCAGCGCGGCGTGAACCTGTCCGGCGGCCAGAAGCAGCGCATCGCCATCGCGCGGGCGCTCCTGGCCCGGCCGGCGGTGCTGATACTGGACGACAGCACGAGTTCGGTGGACGTGGAGACGGAGGCGCGCATCGAGGACGCCCTGCGCGAGGTCATGGCCGGCCGCACCAGCATCGTCATCGCCCAGCGGATCAGCACGATCCTGAACGCCGACAAGATCCTCGTGCTCGACTCCGGACGGCTCGTGGCGGAGGGCACGCACGGCAGCCTGCTGGCCGACAGCCCGGTCTACCGGGAGATCTACGACTCACAGCTCGGCGGCGGGGTGGGCCAATGACCGGATACCGCACCATGCCATCGGGGGGCCCGACGTGAGCTGGCACGAACGGGGTCCCAGCTTTCGGATGGGCGGCGGGGGCGGACCGCGCCGGCGCATGATGCTGCTGGCGGCCGAGAAGCCGAAGAGCGGCCGCCGCGTGTTCGCGCGCCTCTGGGGCTACCTGCGCCGCCGCACGGCCGCGCTGCTGGTCATCTTCCTGCTGATCATCGTGGCCGCCGCCGTCGACCTGGTCAACCCGCTGATCCTGCGCACGGCGATCGACGATTACGTCATGGCCGGCCGGATGGGCGGGCTGCCGGGCGTCGTTGCGCTGCTGGCGGGCGTTGCGCTGCTGCGCGTGGCGGCGAACTGGCTGCAGGCGTTCCTCATGGTCGGCGTGGCCCAGCGCACCGTGTTCGACCTGCGCCGCGCGCTGTTCACACGCCTGCAGGCGCTGTCCGTGCGCTACTACGACGAGCACTCGGCCGGCGACCTGATGAGCCGCTTCACCAATGACCTAGACAACGTCAGCACCACGCTCAGCGACAGCGTGTCGCGCTTCTTCCTGGGGACGATCCGGCTGCTCGGGGCGGTCTCGATCATGTTCTACCTGAGCTGGCGGCTGGCCCTGATCTCGCTGGCCACCGTGCCGATCGTCATGGGTCTGGTCCGATGGGTCTCCCGGCACACGCTGAAGGGATACCGCGATCAGCAGGAGGCGCTGGGGACGCTCAACGGGCTGATCGAGGAGACCATCACCGGCGCGCGCGTCATCAAGGCCCATGCCTGCGAACCGCGAGTCCTGGGGGAGTTCGACGAGGCCAACGCGCGCCTGCGCTCCGCCGCGATGCGGGCAATGACCTTTGCCATGCTGCTGCCGTCGCTCATGCACCTGGCGAACAACCTGAGCTTCGCCGTCACGACCGGCGCGGGCGCATGGATGGCCATCCGCGGCTGGGTCAGCGTCGGAACGATCGTCGCCTTCCTCCGCTACTCGGAGCAGTTCGGGCGGCCGCTGAACGAGATCGCCAACGTCTTCAACACCATCCAGGCCGCCCTGGCCGGGGCCGAACGCGTCTTCGAGGTCATCGATCAGGAGCCGGAGACGACCTCCCCGCCCGACGCCGTCCCGCTGGGGCGCGTGACGGGCGACATCGAGTTCGACGACGTGACGTTCGCCTACGAACCCGGCGTGCCGGTGCTCCGCAACGTCAGCTTCCATGCCAGGCCCGGGCAACGGGTCGCGCTGGTCGGCCCGACCGGCGCGGGCAAGACGACCATGGTCAACGTGCTCGCCCGCTTCTACGACGTGGACTCCGGCACGATCCGGATCGACGGCTGCGACCTGCGCCGCTTCCGCAAGGACGACCTGCGCCGTCAGCTCGGCATCGTGCTGCAGGACAGCTTCCTGTTCGGCGGCAGCGTGATGGAGAACATCCGCTACGGGCGGCTCGAGGCGAGCGATGACGAGGTCGTCGAGGCGGCCAGGGCGGCCAACGCCGACGCCTTCATCCGCCACCTGCCCCGGGGCTACCACTCCACCCTGGCCGAGCGCGGGGCCAACCTCAGCCAGGGGCAGCGCCAGCTCCTGACGGTCGCCCGCGCGCTCCTGGCCGACCCGGCCATCCTGGTGCTGGACGAGGCGACCAGCAGCGTCGACACGCGCACGGAGCGCCACATCCAGGAGGCGCTCGGGCGCCTCATGACCGGCCGCACGAGCCTGGTCATCGCCCATCGGCTCAGCACCATCCGGGACGCCGAGATGATCCTGGTCATCGACGGCGGCCTGATCGTCGAGCGCGGCCGCCATGCGGATCTTATGGAGCGGCGGGGCTTCTACCACCGGCTCTACGTCAGCCAGTTCAAGGGCCACGCCGCGCCGGAGTGAGGCGCGCGCCTCATGTCAGCCGCACAAAGGCGACGCTGTCGGCAGGCACGTAGACATGGCAGTTGAACGTCTGCGAGACGGAGACCGCGCGTTGCTCGACCGGTTCGAGTTCCAGCGTCTCCTCGCACCAGCGGGCGTCGCCGTCCACGCGCCGAAGGGTCAGGGTGCGCACGCCGGGCGTCAGGTTGCGGAACGTCAGATTGGCGGCGCGGTCCTGCGGTTCGTCGGCGTTGTGGTTCACGATCATCACGCCGACGGCATGCCCGCAGCGGCCGGCGAGGACGCGCAGGCCGTGCGGCGCCTCAACGGGAAGGCGCGCCTCGCCCAGTTGCGCGAGCATCTGGTAGACGAAGTACTGCGGCCGGACCTCTCCGCCCACGCCGAACAGGCCGAGCCTGTGCGGGATCTCGTTCCAGTGCCGCGTCATGAGGCGCACGCCGTTGTCCGAGAAGAACGGCTCGAAGTCCTCATGGAAGCAGGTCTGGTCCCAGATGTGGTAGTAGAAGGACCAATCGAGTCCGGCCTCCATCATGTCCAGGATGGCGGCGGCGACGATGGCGGCCCGGCGCGGATCGCGGGCCTGCTCGGCGACCGAGACCTTGAGCGCGAGGTCGCTGTTCCACTCCGTGACCAGCGTCTCCGGCCGCCGGCCCGGGTAGCCGTCCAGCACCTTGCGGATCTGCCGCACGCACGCCGCGTGCTTCTCGGGTGAGTCGTGGTACAGGTGCCAGGAGACGAAGTGGAGGGGGGTGTCCGTCTGTGCGCAGAACTCGACCAAGCCGGGCAGCAGGGCGTGGCCCGCGCTCGCCAGGGCGGGCCCGCCGACCCGGGCCTCGGGGAAGACCTCCAGGACCGGGCGGACCGTCATCGCGTAGTACTCGGCGTACTCGGCGGGATCCTTGATGAGGTAGGGGCAGCCGCCGTTCTCGCCGATGTCGGGCTCGTTGCCGATCTCCCAATGGGTGACGACCCGCCGCTGGACGCTGTAGCGGCGCACCAGTTCCCGGACGACGTTCTGCCACTCGGCCACGTCGCGCGGGCGCCAGATGCTCTGGTCGATCTCGGGATAGAGGGCCTTCGGCTTGATCGTGACGGCGGCGACGACCTTCGCGCCGGTCCTCTCCAGGGCATCCATGTAGGGATCGAGCCGGCTCCAGTCGAAGCGGCCTTCGCCCCTGTAGACCCGGAAGAACTCCTGGATGAAGATGCGGATCAGGCGCGGCCGGAGCCGGCGGGCGTCCTCCACAACGCGGCCCGGCAGGGGCAGCCAGTTGACTCCGCCGTGCCCCAGGGAATGGCGCCACGTTTCGAGCGGCTCGCCGTTCGGCTTCGCGTCGACCGTCACGTCCGTCAGTTCGTTCGGCAGGTTGAGACGCATGGAACTCTCCGCTCAGAGCCGGCGCCAGGAGTGGGAAGACAGCTGACCTGTTTCGGCCGTCTCCGCATCGTGCTCGGACAGGTTGGCGACCACGCGCGTGCCGTCCGCGAAGGTGGTCGCCTGGACGGCCCGATCCTCGGACAGGAACTCATGGGAGACCATCTCGTGCTCGCCGATCTGCTTATGCAGCCGGCTCACGGGCAGCGCCTCCCGCAGCGCCTCCTGCACCCCGGATTCCTCGAGCCGCACGAGGTACGAATACGTCTCCCGCGTCTCGATGTTCACCCAGCCGTACTGCTTGCCGAAGGGGAAGACGTTCGGCGGGCAGCCGTAGAGGGCGTCCATCGACGCCTTCAGCGCGGGCGCGCCGCAACCCGTCGTGCCGATGCCGTGCGGCAGATCCTGCAAGCCGAACCCCGGATGCGCATTGTAGTTGTGCACCTCCCACCAATCGTGGATGCAGGAGTCGTGGAAGACGAGCATCGTCATGGGCACCGGCACGCAGCCGGCGCTCCACGTGCGGGGCGGCATCATCTTGGTCGAGCCGATGTCGTACCAGCCCGTGTGGTAGTCGTTGAACCCCTCGCTGGAGACGGCGCGGTTGCCGACCGTCTCGTCGCTGAACAGCCGGCGGACCCAGTCCATGTCCTCGACGCGGCCCATGGGGCGGTTGCCGTGCAGCTCGTGGTCCGTGTCGAAGCAGCGTCTGCCGGACCACGTGGCGCTCACGTCGAAGTGCAGCCAGTCCATGGCCGCCATGTCGCCGGCGAGCCTGCTCTTGACGTGCTCGGCCTGGTAGGGGGTGCAGACGAGGTACCAGCGCTGCTCGTCGATCTTCCAGTTCGGGATGGGGCGCCCGTCCGGCCCCTTTTTGAAGATCGCGTGCATGGCCTCCGAACCGTCGTCCAGCCCTTCGATGACCCACGCCCACGGGCCGACGTGGGCGCCGTCCACGGCCTTGACGGCCGCGATGGTCTCGTCGGTGAGCCAGATCGGCGCGTCGCCGCCCATCTGGAAGTCGAGCGAGTACTGGAACATGCGGACGGGGTAGTAGAAGACGGACTCGAAGCCCATGCGGCGGAGTGCTGCAGCGCCGGCGGCGTAGTCGAGATCGGGGCATTTGTTGTACCCCACGAAGGCCATGAGCGCCCCGAACAGGTCGCGCAGGATCGGCTTGCGCCCGATCTTCTCCTCCCACGGGACGAACTCCCCGCGGTCCTCGAGGCGGGCGCGGTAGCACTTGCAGGCGGCCGTCAGGTCCGCGTCCGTGGGGTAGATCCGCACCCGGGCGCCCGTCCACCCGTCGATGGGGCAGCGCTCGTGGGCGAACTGGAAGTAGGGCCCGTCCGGAGACTGCCCCAGCCTGGCCGTCCAGTTGGCGGGGCTCTCGTGGCAGACCATCAGGCCCCCGCGGCTGCCGAGGACCGCCGCCATCGACATCGAGAAGCTCATGTGGCCGCCGTGGCCGAGCGTCTGTTCCCACGCTTCGCCCGTCCCGCTCAGCAGCACGCCCTGGTAGAGGGGCGCGGCCACCTGCCGAGGCCCCGCGTCCGGCAGCAGCGGGCCGGGCAGCGACACCGCTTCGACGTCCTCCGCACTGCAGTCCAACCGCACCTCTACGTGATCCTCGGCGGGCAGGTAGAGATGGGCGAACCCGCCGCCCGCCGTCGTGTAGCGGACCTCGATGCCGCCCTCGGCCCGCCGGGCGGCGCCCTCCGGCAGCGGCCGAAGGGCTCGGTCATCCCCTCGGAGGCGGTAGCCGGCCCGCGACAGATCCACGTGCCAGCGGCAGCCCCGCCTGCGATCCGTGATGGCGATTGACGAACCGTCTTCCGCGATGGCCAGCGATATCCCGGTGGACGTCATTTCGATCATGGGGGCACTCCCCCTAGAGAACGCCGTACTTGTCGTAGACCTCGCGGAGCGTCTTGCCGGCAAGCAGTTCGGCGCGGGAGGCCGACTCCTTGCCCGCCTTCTCTCGCGCGCGCTCCAGCACCTCGTCCTCGACCTGTCTCGGGATGACGACGACGCCGTCGAAGTCGGCGAACACCAGGTCGAGCGGCTGCACCAGCACGTCGCCGCACGTGATGGGCACGTCGTAGGCCATGACCCGCCCGCGCCCCTGCGAGTCGAGCGGCCGGATCCCGGCGCAGTAGACTGGGAAGCCCATGTCGATGATGCGGTTGCAGTCGCGCACCTGGCTGTCGCAGACGCAGCCGACGGCGCCGTTGCGCTGCGCCACCGTGCTCATCAGCTCACCCCAGGGGGCGTTGGTCCCGCCGTAGTCGGTGGAGTGGACGGCGACGTCGCCGGGGCCGAGGGAGTCCATGGCTTCGATCTCCAGGCCGTACGGGTCGTCTTCGACGATGTAGTCCGTCTCCATCCAGCGGAAGGTGCGCGCGCGCCCGACGAAGCCGCAGTTGCGGCGGCCGGGCAGCAGGGGGCGGAGGCGCTGGTGCATGGCCTGCCGCCTGAACCCCATGCCGTCCAGGATGTCGCAGACCGCCGGCACGTAGAGATGGCTGTGTATGAAATCGAAGCGTTCGCCGTCGTCCACAAACGTCATGGCCAGTCCTCCCGGCGCGTCGCGCGCCTCTACCAGACGAGCGGCTCCATGATCTTCAGGATCCGCCCCTCGCACTCCGGCAAGGCCTGCCGGAGAAGGTGGATGAACGTGTCGGGGTTCTCCGCGTTCAGCCGCATCAGGTCGTAGTGCATGGGAACCGCAACGTCGGGCCGCACGGCCCGCGTCAGCCGGACGGCCTCGTGCACGTTCAGGTTGCCGTACTTGCCGTTGATGCAGACCAGCAGCACCTGCGCCCGGGGCGCGGCCCGTTCGAGCAGATCGGACCACGCGGTGTCGGACGAGTGGTAGACGCTCTTCCCGCCGGGCAGTTCGAGGCGATAGCCGCATGTGTCGAGTACGTCGGGCCCGGTGGGCACGGCGTAGACGCCGCGCAGCCGGATGCCGTAGAGTTCGGCCTCGTCGCCTGCGTCGACTCGCAGGACGTTTTCAGAGGGGATGCCCAGTTCGCGCAGTCTCCGGCAGGCCAGGCGCGGCGCCACAAATCGCGTCGAGGCGGGGTGTCGGTAGCGCCCGATCGTCTCCGGATCGAGGTGGTCCAGGTGGTCGTGCGTCACCACGAACATGTCCACCTGGAGGTCTTCGGGTTCGATGGGTGAGGGGACGGCCCGCGCGAACGCCGGAGACGCTTTGCCGACGGAGTCGGTGAGGTAGGGGTCGATGGCAACCGTCACGCCGCCTCCGCGAATGAGAAAGCCCGCCTGCCCGAGCGGCCAGAGCGCGGCCTGATCGTCGGCAAGCCGGTAATCTCGGACACCCGCCATGGCGCCGGCGCTTGTGCTCACTTTCACGCCTCCCTGTCCCGAAGTTCGCGGGCCGGGTTGCCCGCCATCACGGCGTCCGGCGGGACGTCTTTCGTCACGACGGCTCCCATGCCGACGAGGCTGTTCCGGCCGATGCGCAGGTTCTGTCGCACCGTGCAGGCCTGGCCGAGATAGCAGCCGGCCTCCACGTGCACGCCTCCGGCGAGTGTCACCCCGCTGCAGACGACGGCGCGGTCTTCCAGAACGTCGTCATGGTTGACCACGGCGCCGGCCAGCATGAAGACGAAGTCGCCGAGGACGGCGTTCAGGCCGACGTAGCCGTGGGGGTAGATCACGCAGCCGACCCCGATGCGGGCCGTCTGCGAGACGAAGGCGGACGGATCGATCAGCGTGGCGATGCGATCGCGCGGCAGTTCGATCGGCTCACGATACTCGTTGTCCGGCACCACAAGACAATCCGGATGGCGTTCCAGCGCCTCCCGCGTGCCGAGCACCGGGTGGCCGTTGATCTCGCCGCCGGCCAGATCGGCCCGGCGCTCGGGCACCACAAAGCCCCGGAGGCGCCACGAGCCACCGCACCGCCCGGCGATCTCCGCCATCTCGGCCCCGTGCACGCCCGCCCCGAGTATGATCAGGTCCCTCACGTCGTCCTCCGCAATCAGAGCACGCGGTGCTTCTCCACGATCTCATCGTCGACCTCCACGCCGAGGCCCGGGCCGTTCGGGATGGGGATCCGCCCATCCTTCATGCGGATCGGCTCCCTGCAGATCCGGTTCAAGAGCGAGGCCGACGAGACGTTGTATTCGAGGTAGAGTGCGTGCATCTGGTAGGCGTTCAGATGCAGGCTGGCCGCCTTCAGCAGGTCGGTCAGCCAGGCATGGGGCACGCAGTCGATCTGCCGGCGCTGCGCCAGGTCCGCCACGCGCCGGCCCACGCTCAGGCCGCCGCAGCGGCTCAGGTCGGGCTGCAGCACGTCGACCCGCCCATGGTCCGCCAGGCGTTCGAACTCGCTCTCTCCCGCGGCCTGTTCGCCGGCCGCTATGCGCAGCCGGTCGGCCGCCGCCGCCACGGCCGCGTAGCCGGCGACGTTCTCCGGATGCAGGAAGTCTTCGAGCCAGAACACGTTCAGCTCTTCCAGTTCCCGGATCAGCCGGATCCAGTCCTTGATCGGGCGCGGCCGGTAGACGTTGGCGGGATCGATGCCGTACCAGCCGGCGTCGACCATCAGCGCCACGTCCGGGCCGGCCTCCTCGCGGGCCGCCCGCACCAGTTCCACGTCCATCTGCAGGTCGCGGCCGAAGACGCCCCAGCCGAACTTGACCGCGCGGAATCCCTGTGCGACGTATTCCGCGACGGCCCGTTTCATGGCCGATGCCGAAGGCCGGAAGAGGGTCGAGGCGTACGCCGTCACGCTGTCGCGGTAGCGGGCGCCGAGCAGCGCCCAGACCGGCTGGCCGAGCGCCTTCCCGGCGATGTCCCAGAGGGCGATGTCCGCGCCGGAGATCATCTGCATGCCGGCGCCCTGGCGGCCGTAGTAGCCCAGGCAGCGGTACATCTTCTGCCAGAGCCGCTCGCGTTCCAGGGGGTTCTCCCCGATCAGGGCGGCGCGCAGGGACTCGAAACCGACCTGCCCTCCCGAAGGCGCCTCCACGATGGCCCGGCCCACGTGGGGCTGCGTCTCCACGTCGGACCAGCCGGTGATGCCTTCGTCCGTCCGGATGCGGATCAGGCTGATGAACCGCACCCCGTGCGCCTCGGCCGCCTGTGCCGGGTCGCTGTAATCCTTCCCGGTGTCCAGCACCATCGCCTCGACGCCGGTGATCTTCATCAGGCTTCCTCCGCCTCCGGGATGATGGCCACCTTCATCGCCTCCTCGCGCCCCCGTTCCGCCAGACGGAACGCCTCTCGATAGTCGCGCATGGGCAGGCGATGCGTCACGAGTTCCCCCAGCGCCAGCGAAGGCTCGCGGAGCAGGGCCACCGCTTCGTCGAAGCGGTCCTGATCGTTGCAGGCGCCGACGATCTCCAGTTCGCGCACGTGCACGTCGAACAGGTCCAGGGAGACGGGCCCCGGCACGGGCGAGAACAACACGAGGCGGCCCTTCGGCCGAAGCAGCGACAGGCCTTCGCGCACGGCCTCGGGGGAGCCGGCGGCGGCGATGACGGCGTCGTAGCCGGACGCCCCTCCGGCGGCGGCGCGCAGGGCGGCCGCGGCATCCTCGCCCAGGGCGCGGGTGTTGACCGTCGTGGCGCCGGCCGCAAAGCCCAGCCTGAAGTCGTGCCGCCCCGCCACGACCACGCACGACGGCTTCAGCCCGGCCGCGAGCCTCGCGATGAGGATGCCGAACGGCCCGTCGCCGATGATCAGCAGGCGCGCGCCCGTCGCGAGCCGCGCCTGGGCCAGCGCCTCCAGGCAGACGCTCACGGGCTCGGCCAGGGCCGCCACCGCCCAATCCACGTCCGGCGGTAGGCGCCGCGCGCGGTCCGCGCGCACCACGTAGTACTCGGCGAACGTCCCGGGCATATTCAGCCCGAAGTGGCCCATCCGCGAGCAGAGGTGGCCCATGCCGGCCCGGCAGTTCTCGCACTCGCGGCAGGGGTGGACGGGATGGGTCGCGACGGCATCACCCGGGGAGAACCCCTTCACCTGCGAGCCGACGGACTCGACCGTCCCCGCGCCCTCATGCCCGATGGCCGCCGGCAGCCGGATGCCGAAGGGGTTCTCGCGCACGTCGTTCAGATCGGACGTGCAGATGACGGCGGCCCGCGTTCGCACCAGCAGCTGGTCGTCCGCCGGCACGGGGCGGGGGACGTTCGCCGGTTCCAGCCGCCCGACGGACTGCAGAACGAGGGCTCTCATGTTTTCACCCCCAGGAGGTCGAGCGAGTCCCGCGCCAGTATCTCCTCCAGCGCCGAATCCGAGACGCGCGGAAGGCCGCTGTCGCCCGTCACCCGGTTCACCCCGCGCAGGCCGTCGATGGACTCCCCGCTGCGGGCGAACGGATAGTCCGTGCCGAACAGCAGCTTGTGCATCACGCGGTATTCCTGCGCCAGCATCAACGTGTTGTAGAACTGCCACGGGCGGTAGTAGAGCGCCGCGACGTCGGCGTAGACGTGCGGATGCTTGCGGATGACGGCGATGCATTCGCCGCCGAACGGGTGGCCCAGGTGGGCGAGCACCATGCGCAGGTCCGGATAGCGCATGGCCACCTCATCCCAGAGCCACGGGCGTCCGAAGGAGAGCGGGGCGAGGCGGTTGAACGTGGTCCCCGTGTGGAAGATGATCGGCAGGCCGCGGTCCTGGCAGTACTCATAGACCCCCTGGCAGCGGGGATCGCGCGGGTCGACGCCCGCGTAGATCGGCCCGATCTTGACGCCCTTCAGGCCGAAGGTCTCGATGCCTTCCCGCAACTCCTCCATGTGCTCCGGTTGGGTGGGATCGCAGGAGGCGAAGCCGATCAGCCTGTCCGGCGCCTGCGAGACCACGCCGGCGACGTACTCGTCCGGCACCCAATAGCCCGTGCGCCGCGCCTTGAGCCCGAAGACGACGGTGCGGACGAAGGGCGCCATGTCCTGCAGGAGGGCGTCGAGCTGCACGGTCAGGTCCAGGCGGTAGCCGCGCGATAGGTCGGTTTCCCGCACGGTGTCCTCGCGGAAATGCTGCGCCTGGTCCCAGACGTGCGCGTGGATGTTCTGCATGGCGCGGCGCCCCTACAGTTACAGGTCCTTCATCCATTCCGTGATCAGGTAGCGGCGCCGGTAGCCGGCCCGCTCATAGGCCCGCAGGGCCGGGAAGTTCTCCAGCCCCGTGGCTATGAGGGCCTCGCCGGCCCCCATGTCCGCCAGGCGGCGAAGCGACATTTGCACCATGATCCGCGCCAGGCCGCGGCTGCGGTGTTCCGGCTGCGTCGTCACGTTGCCGATCTGCCCGACGAGCGTCCCGTCCGGCGAGCGCAGATGGGGGTAGAGCCGCGCGTAGCAGTGCGCCGCCTTTCTCCCGTCCCGAACGGCGTGATATCCAAAAACATCGGCGTCGTATTCCGGGGCCGTATCGACTTCGATGACCTCGTAGCCCTCCGGCACGGCCTCCTGCCGGATCGGCTCCGAAAGGTCCCGGATGAGGATGACGTCCGAAGGCTTCATCCGGTAGCCGGCGCGGATGAAGGATTCGATGGCGCCGTCGGCCCAGGATGGCAGGTAGGGCTCCTGGCCGATGACGAAGCCGCCGTAGCACGCGCCCGACCGCCAGCCCGGCCCGCGCGCATGCTTCAGGTTGCGCTCCGACAGCAGCCGGCCCCATTCCTCCAGAAGCCAGGCCCCGTCCCCGGCGTTGCCTGGCGGGACGGCGAGGATGAGGATGCCGCCGGTCTCGGCGTCGACCCGTTCCCCGTGGATGAACGCACGCGGCCGGCCCCCACGCCACGCCGTCAGCATCAGGTCGGGCTCGAAGCCCGGCTGCGTCCGCCAGTGCCGGACCAGCGCCTCGTCGATCGGACGGCTGTAGGGCCAGCCGGCCGTGAAGGCGTTCACCACTGCGATCTCCGGACCCGGCCGGTCGGGATCAAACGGCCTCAGCTCACGTTCCGCCATGCCTGGTTCCTCCTTCAGGGGAGGACATTATATGGCTTGATCGCCCCGCGCGCCCGCATGGGGACGAACGCTTCGGCGAAGCCGCAGCCCGCCTGCTGCCCCCAATAGGCGTCGGGCCGGCCGCAGAGTTCGGCAAAGCCCGCCTTCACTCCCGCAGTGGCGCGCATCGCCTTCTCCTGCGACTCGTGGCGACCCAGCAGGCGCACCTTCTCCTGTTCCTGGCCGCTGATGTCGACGAAGTGCGTCGGCACAAAGCCGAAAGGCCCGTGCGGCTCGACCATGAAGACCGCCGGATGCCGGGGCAGCGGGGGCGAGTCCGTGGGCAGCACCGGCAGGCACGACTGCATCACGCAGTGCCGCGCCAGCCACGACGTCATCCCATGATCGGCATTGTAGTCCTGCTCGAAGTGAGTGAAGACGAGGTGCGCGCCCGACCAGCGGATCGCCTCGATGACCTTCATCCGCACGTCCGGCGTGTCGTAGAGGAATTCGTCCGGCTCCCGCAGGTTCAGGTACTCCGCCCCGATCGCTGCCGCAAGGGCCGACATCTCTGCATGTCGGATCCGGGCGGCTTCGTCTGCGGCGATGTCGGGCTGCTGGACGAAGCCCTTGGCGCCGTCCGTGAGCGTGACGAAAAAGAGCCTGTCGCCGCGATCCCGGCACTTCAGCATCGTGCCGAGGCAGCGCATCTCGTCGTCCTGATGGGCCATCAGGGACAGCACGTTCATCTCGCCACTCCTCTGAGGTAGACCCCGTATGCGCTCAGACGACCAGCGGGTCGAACTCCTCGAACCGGTAGCCGAGCCCCGGGCCGCGCAGGCTCCCGGTGCGCAGCAGGCCGTCTCGGGCGCGGAAGATGCCCGGATGGACCTGCTCCTCGCGGCGGGAGGCCCCCGGGCAGAACTGGCGCGCGTTCGCCTCCACGCCCATGATGGGGCGGATACGCGCCGCAAAGCCCACCGACTGGACGAGCCCGAGGCCGGTCAGCGTCAAGTCCTGCACGCTGTAGGGCACGCCCGCCTCGGTGGCCTTCGCGAGCATCAGGAGCGAGTTCGACTGCCCCTTGCAGGTCTTCAGCGCCACGCCCGTGTAGCCCTGGCGCAGCGCCTCGTCCATGGCCTCCAGGCCGCTCAGTGCCTCGTCGGCGAGGATGGGCTTGAGTTCCGCCGCCCGCGCGACGTCCAGCGGCCGCTCGAACAGGTGCCGCGTCGTCGGCTGCTCCACGTAGAGGATCGCGTCGTATGCCTCGGGGCTGCGCTCGCGTACCTTGTGCAGATACTCGATGACGTACTCGACGTCCCGGCACATCTCGTTGGCGTCGGAGGTCAGGTAGACCTCGGACCGGCCCGACCCGGCCAGCGCCTCGCGCACGACGTGGTGCACGTCGACCGTGCGTTCGACGTCCCAGTCCAGGTCGTTCCCGCGCATCTTCACCTTGTGGCAGAAGACGCCGTCGCGCTTCACCCAGCCGGCCAGGTCGGCGGGGTATTCGTCGCGGGGGTCGTCGGGGCCGACGTCGCCCGGGGTCAGCGGGTCGTAGCCGCCGACGAGGTGGAAGACCGGCAGCGTCTCGTCGTAGCGCGGCTTCAGGTAGTCGGCCGGGTACCTGCCCTTGAACGCGGGGCCGAGGTAGCGGCTCAGGTCCCACGAGACGTGCTCCGGGCCGAGCGCCGCATAGGCGTCGAGCCCCAGGGCATTGCCGAAGGCGTCGTGCAGCGCGGCGTCGAAGGCCGCCCCGACGACCAGCGCGCACATGCGCGGCATCGGCTCGCCGGGCGCATACTGCTCGATGATCTCGTCGGCCAGTTCCAGCAGCAGCGGCTCGGTTTCGAGCGCATGCTCCATCGGGTGGCCGTATGCATCGCGCCGGCGCAGTTCGCCGCCGTAACGCACGGCCAGGTTGCGCATGAAGTCGGTGACCATGAACGAGGGCACGACCTGCGAAGGCCAGCTCCAGGCGGCCCCGAGCACCATCGAGCCGCGTCCGACCGCGCGGCGGCCGTCGCGCGTCTCGACCAGCACCGCCACGTTCAGGTCCGCACCGGACCGGGCGCCCGGCCCCTTGACGGCCCCGCCGAACTTGAGCGTCGCGCGGTACGCCTTGTAGGAGAAGGCCGTCTCCACGTCCAGAATCCGCACGTCGGTCTCGAGCCGCCGCATGGTCGGCCCCCCCTTCGCACGTCCGGCGTTAGTCGTCCGATATGGACAGTTTGCACACAACCGCGCCGACGACCACCATGGCACACGCCACCCAGAGGGTCAGCCCCGGCCGGATCCCCAGGCGGAGGGAAGAGACGAACATCGAGAGAACCGGCGTCAGGTAGGAGAACGCCGCAACCAGGATGATGCGCCCGTTCCGCATGGCCAGGTCCCAGCACGTGTAGCCGAGCAGGTTGGGCACGAGGGCCAGGAAGAGCAGCTCCCACAGGGCGCGCGGGCTCCATTGCGGCTGCTCGGCGACGAAAAGGCGCAGCAGGAAGAAGGCCCCCGCCGTGGCCAGAAAGAAGAACGGCACGCCCGTGCTGCCCCCGTTGCCCGCCCATCTGCGGCTCAGGTTCGAGTAGAGCCCCCAGGAGACCGCCGCTCCCAGGGCGAGCAGGTAGGGCGCCGGCGCGCTCAGGAAGCCTTCGGCCAGGCCGGACCAACTCAGCCGCCCCTCGTGCGACATGGCCAGCAGCACCCCCGTCAGCGCGATGACGACGCCGGGCATGAGCCAGAGCCGGGCCCGGCGCTTCAGGATCCAGACCGAGAACAGCAGCGTCAGGCCGGGCCAGAGGTAGTTGATGACGCTGACCTCCAGCACCTGCTGCCGCGTGACCGCCCGGCCCACCGCCAGGCAGAGGCCCAGTTCGCAGCAGACGAACAGAGCGCCGCAGCCGAGCAGGTAGGCCGGCGGCAGCTTCAGCGCGCTGACCAGCCCGCCCCGCTGCAGCGCCAGCAGCGCGCACCCGGCCACGCCCGCCACCAGGAACATGAAGGCGCCCATCGTGACCGGCCCGAGGAACTCGGACGCCGTGCGCGTGAAGGCGATCGTGGAACTCCAGCAGGCGATGGCGATGAAGCCGAACACCGTGTTCAGCGGAGCGTGCGAGTGGACGCCTTCGGTCTTCTCCATGGAACGTCCTTGCACCGGCAGGGCGGGGAGGGGCAGACGACTGCAAGCATACCGTACGGGGCGGTTCTGTCAACTGCATGCGCCCCGCGCGCGGCGTTGCCGGTTCAGCCGGCGGACCACAGGCGGATGGTCCCGGTCGGATCGACGTACCCTCCGTCGGCATCCGGCAGGTCCGTCCATTCCTCATCGCCGATGGGCTCGGAGGCCAGCAGGAGCATCGGCGGCTCGGCGCTCCGGGGGCTCAGCCGTTTCAGGGGGTTGCCGCTCCGGTAGAAGTGGAGGCAAACGCCGTCAGAGAGCAGTATGGCCGTGCCCGTCTGCGGCCGCACGCGGGGCATGATCTCGGCCAGACAGGCCGCCACGGCTTCCGGCGGCGCCGCCGGATACTCGGCGCATGTCTCCCGCATCTCCGTCAGGATGCGGCAGAACAGCAGTTCACTGTCGGTCTGCCCCAGCGGCGCGAGGTCCGGCGCAATGGCGTTCCGGAATTCGTCATCGTTCAGGACCGTGCCGTTGTGGGCGAACATCCAGCCGTGGCGCAGGAACGGGTGGGTGTTCGGCAGCGTATGAGCGCCGCGGGACGCGTTGCGGATATGGGCGATGAAGGTGGTCCCGCGGGCGCTGCGGGCGTCTCGCACGAACTGCTCGTCCTCATGCGCGGGCCTCGGCGCGCGGGTCAGCGTCCAGGCGCCGCTGCGGAAGGCGGCGATGCCCCAGCCGTGCGGGTGCTTCGGCCCCTGCTCGCGCAGGGCGTTGCGCGCGTCGACGAGGTAGTAGCTCAGATCGCGCTCGCGTCCACTGACCATTCCCAGCAAACGGCACATGCCCGGTGTTCCTCCAGAGTGGCGGCGTCTGGCAGGTGGCAACGTATGGCCGAGCAGCATAGCGTCTCCCCCGCCCGAATCAAGGGCGCAGTCCGCCGCGCCTTCGCCTGGCCGACGCCGGGGCGTATAATGGTGCGCTCGTCCGATGGGGTGTGTCAACAGGGGAGTGCATGATGGATCGATACGACGTCCTGGTGGTCGGCGGCGGGACGGCCGGCGTGGTTGCCGCCATCCAGAGCGGCCGGGCGGGCGCCCGCACGCTGCTCGTCGAGAAAAACGGCATGCTGGGCGGCACCATGACCGTCGGCGGGGTTAACTACCCCGCGCTCTTCTACGCCTGGGGACGGCAGGTGATCGCCGGCATCGGCTGGGAGTTGGTTACCGCCACGCTCGCCGAGACGGGCGGCCAACTGCCCGACTTCAGCGACGCCCAGGCACCGCACTGGCGCCACCACGTGCGCATCGACAAGGCGGTCTTCGCGGCGCTGGCCGACGAGGCCGTGCTCGACGCCGGCGTTGAGATGCTGCTGCACACCATGATCGGCGGCGTGGAATGGAACGGCGACGGCTGGGACGTGACCCTCTGCACCAAGTCGGGCCTCCAGCCCGTCCGCTGCCGCGTGCTGATCGATTGCACGGGCGACGCCAACGCCGTCGCGCTTGCCGGTTTCCCGGTGGACCAGCCGGACGAATGCCAGCCGGGCACGCTGACCTTCCGCATCGGCGGCTACGACGCCGACGCGCTGGACATGGAGCGCATTTCCGACGCCTACAAGGCAGCCGTGCGCGAGGGCGTGCTGAGCGAGAGCGACCTGTGGCAGGGCCTGGGCGCGGCGCCCGGCTTCCTGCGCGCCCGCGGCGGCAACGCCAACCACGTCTGCGGCATCCACGCCGCCGGCAGCGAGGAGCGCACGCAGGCGGAGGTGGAAGGGCGCCGCGTCGTGATGCGTCTGTTCCGCTTCTTCCGCAGCCAGCCGGGTCTGGAAGGCCTGCGCATCGATGACCTCTGCCCGGAGGTCGGCATCCGCGAGGGCGGCATCATACGCGGCAAGAAGACGATCACGCACGATGACTACTGGGGCGGCCGCCTCTGGGACGACGCCGTCTGCTACAGCTTCTATCCGATCGACCTGCACCTGCCGGTCGGGGTCGACACGCGCCGGCTGCCCGAGGGCGTCGTGCCGACGATCCCGCGCGGCGCGATGCTGCCGGAGGGCAGCCGGGGCCTGGTGGCCGCGGGCCGCTGCATCAGCGGCGACCGGCTGGCGCACTCGGCCTATCGCGTCGAGGCCACCTGCATGGCCACCGGCCAGGCCGCCGGCGCCATGGCCGCGCTCTCGGCCGACGGGGGCCTGGACGTGGAGGCGCTGCCCATCGGCGACGTGCACGACCTGCTCCGCGCCCACGGCGCCATCGTGCCCGAGCTGCCGGGCGCGCGCAGTCCCCACACGGCGGAAGTCCATCATGGCGGAGCACGGTGAGCGCCCGGGCTCCCTGTTCGTCATCACGGACCGGCAGCGGGCGGACACCCTCCGAAGGCATCCCACGCGTGAGTGCTGGGGGCCTGCTCAGTACTTCGGCCGGCCGTTCCAGAACCGGAAGGCGTCGTCGCCCATGGGGTCCAGAAGGAGCATCGAGAAGAGGAGATCGGTCGCCTGCGCCGGGTCCATCCCCAGCCGGACGTACACCCCCAGGCGCAGCAGGAGGGGTTCGTAGAGCCCCGCCTCCATCGAGACGTGCGCGAAATCCTGCCAGCCCTTATGGAAGTAGGGCGACTTCTCGCCCGTGAAGATCAGCTCCTTGGCGGGCGAACGCCCCACGCTGGCGCTGCCCAGGTGCTCGCGCCAGCCGTCCAGCTTGTTGCCCGTGCGCTTGTAGGCGTTCGTCGTCCACGGAATCTGCTCGATCCGGACGGAGTGCCACGGGCCGAGCCCGACCTTCGTGCGCACGTCGCCGAGCGTGCCGAGGCCGCGCCGGTCCCACTGGATGTCCGCGCCGGCGCGGGAGATCATGCCGAGATGCAGGAAGTCCGTCGCCTCGACGTAGAGGCCGATCGGGGGGCGGAAGGGCGTGGGGTTGCTCCCGATCCGGGGCAGGTTGAGGCCGACGCTCACGTCGACCAGGTCCATCACGTCGTCGCGCACGTTCCTGGCATACCCGCAGCCGGTCGCCAGCAGGATTCCCGCGACCGACAGAAACACGGTGAGGCTCCGCACTGTTCGCGCCATGGCCGTCGTCTCCCTTTCACCGGCAGGACGAAGATCCCCGGATGTGAACCGATTGCCCATGCGATTATGTCCACCTCCCGGCCCCCAAGTCAATGCGTTCGGGTCGCGTCTCCGTTTTCGGCCCTCCCCGAGCCATGCAAGACCGCCGGCGGCGCCGGCGGCGGCTACGTTCTCAACTCCGTACACAACATCCAGCCGGACGTGCCGCCGGAGGACGTCGTGGCGCTCTTCGCAGCCGCCGAGGGCGCCTGAACGTCCGTCCGTGCGCGTGCCTGTGCCGGGACGATTGAAGCCGGGACGGGTCCGCTGTATAAGAGGCCGGACCGTACCAGAGTGCTCTTCACCGGAAAGGGGGAGCAGATGAGGCTGTACATCCAGGCGGACATCGAAGGCATCGCGGGCATGACCTACTGGGAGGACCGCGAGGACAAGTCGCCCGAGAACCTCCACCGGCGCCTGCGGCTCCGCAAGATCATGACGGCCGAACTCAACGCCGCCGCGCTCGGGGCCTTCGACGGCGGGGCGGAGGCCGTGACCATCTGGGACTCCCACGGCGCGGGCAACAGCGTCGTCGTCGAGGAACTCGACAGGCGCGTGGAGCTGATCACGGGCGACTACCACCGCGCGCCCTGGCTGCCGTTCTGGGAAGACGGCTACGACGCCGGCATGTACCTGTGCGCGCACGCCATGGCGGGCACGCCGTTCGCCTGCCTGCCGCACACGCGCGTGGTCCTGAACGGCACGGTCTACGGCGAGGCCGGCATGTTCATCGCGCAGCTTGCGGCGGCCGGCAAGCCCACCCTGATGGTCTCCGGCGACCGGGCGGCCGTCGACGAGGCCCTTGCCCTCGTGCCCGAGATGAAGAGCGTCGTGAGCAAGGTCGCCCTCGGCCCCTACCTGGTCAAGACGCGCACCCCCGAGGCCGTCTGCCTGGAGATGCGCGCCCGGGCGCACGAGGCCGTGCGCGCCTGGCAGCAGATGCCCGTCTACCGCATCGAGCCGCCGTTCGTCTTCTCCTACACCCAGGACGGCGCCGAGCGGGAGTACGTGGGCGGATCAGACGACCTGGTGGACGTCTACCGCCGCTTTGTCAACACCGTCTTCCACTGCGAAGGCGGCAATCAGAGCACCGGCAGGGATCATCTGGACCGGTTCCTCCCGGACGAGTACAAACGGAAGCTGACGTGAGGAGGCCGACGTGATGAGGCTCTGGAGGCGGACCGGGGCTGCGGCCCTGTGCGTGATGCTGTGTGCGTTCGGCCTCGGAGCCGCTGCGCCGGATGGCGAGACGGCCGCGCGCGTGCCGATCCTGGATACCTACGGCCCGTGGCGGATGCACTGCACGCTGGCGCCGCCCCTGCTGGCCTCCGGCGAGGCCATCGGGCTCCGGCACGCCTGGCTGAACTACAGGACGCCCGACCCCGACCCTGCCTGGCCGTCCCGGGACTTCGACGACCGCTTCTGGAACCGCGGCCCGCTGAAGCTGTCCTGCAAGACGGCGCTCGCCGCGCGCATCTGCCTGCGCGGCAAGTTCACCGTGACCGACCCCGCCGCGGTCGCCGACCTGCGCCTGACCGTCGGCTACAAGGGCGGCCTGATCGTCTACCTCAACGGCGAGGAGATCCACAGGGCGCACGTCGAGAAGGGCGCGGCCGTCGCCGACGGGCTGGCCGGCGAGGAGCGCTTGCTCGAAGACCACACGGTCCCGCTCGACCGGCTCGTCGAGGGCGTCAACGTGCTGGCCCTGGAGGCCGTGCGCTCGGTCTACCCGCAGGTGGAAGAGGAGGACAACTACGAGCCGAACGCCTGCGAGTTCCTGCACGCGCGGCTCTCGGCGGCCTCGGCCGGCGGCCTGGTGCCGAACGTCGTGCGTCCGGCGGGGCTGCAGGTCTGGAACGCCGACGTGCTGGCGGCCGACGTGGACCTGGACTTCGGCGACACCGCCGAGCCGCTCAGGCCGGTCACGATCGTCGGCGCCCGCAACGGGCGCTTCTCCGGCAAGGTCGTCGTCGGATCCACCGAGCCGATCCGCGCGCTGGCGGCCCGCCCCGAGCCGCTCGTCGGCGGCGGCGGCGCCATCCCCGCTGCGGCGGTCCGCATCCGTTACGGCGTCCGCGGGGGTGGTTCGGGCCCCAACCTGTCGACGCGCCTGGTCCCGCACGCGCCGTATCCCCAATACGCCAACCGTCTGAGCGCCCTGGCCGAGGAGCCCCTGGAGGAGTTCGAGGTGCTGGTGCCGGGCCGGCGCGGGCGGCAGTACTGGCGCTTCGAGTCGTTCCCCGGGCAGCCCGAGACGGTCAACGGCGCGGTCGTGCCCGTCTGGATCACCGTGCAGGTGCCGGCCGACGCCGGGGCCGGCGACTACGCGGGCGCCGTGCGCATCGAGGTGGACGGCCAGGAGCCCGTGCGCGTGCCCGTGGAGCTGCACGTGGCGGACTACACGCTGCCCGACACGCAGGACTACCGCACGTGGCTCGACGTCATCCAGAGCCCCGACACGCTGGCCCTGGAGTATGACGTGCCGCTCTGGTCCGACGATCACTTCGACCTGATCGCGCGGTCCTTCCGCCTGATCGGCCAGACGGGCGCGCGCACGCTCTACGTGCCGCTGATCGCCCACACCAACCTGGGCAACGAGCAGTCCATGGTCCGCTGGATCCCGGACGGCGACGCCTATGCCTACGACTTCTCGGTCATGGAACGCTACCTCGACACGGCCCGCGAGCACATGGGCACGCCGAAGCTGATCGTGTTCGTCGTCTGGGACCACTACATGATCCCGGAGTCCGACGCCTCCGGCGACGAGGCCTCGCAGGCACGGGGACGCCAGCGGCAGATGGCCCAGCACGTGCAGAAGGAGGGTGGGGACCTCGGCCAGGGGCCGATGGTCACCCGCCTGGACCCGGCCACGGGCGAGACGGAACTGCTCCTGCTTCCGTCGCACACGGATCCGGAGGCGAGCCGGCCGCTCTGGGCGCCGCTGTTCGAGGGCGTGCGCGCGCGTCTGGCGGAGCGCGGGCTGGAGGAGACGATGATGCTGGGCATCATGTCCGACGCCTGGCCGACCAAGGAGGACTGCGAGTTCTTCCGCGAGGTCACCGACGACGCGCCGTGGGTCATCCAGTCGCACGAGGGCTACCTGCGCGACGGGCGACGCCTGCACGACGTGGCCCGGCTGGGATACCAGGTGGTCGTCTGGCCCGTGCATTTCTCCGACGACGGTACGCACCGCGGCGAGCGCGACATCGGGAAGATCACCAGCCTCTGCGGCTGGCGCCGGGATGACCTGGTGGCCCGGTTCAACCGGACCAACGCCCTGGAGACGTGGATGGAAGCCGGCTGCCGGTTCGCCATCGAGCGCAACATCACCGGCGACCACCGCGGCCAGGGCCGCGTTGGGGGCGATTACTGGCCCGTGCTGAAGAACGAGCGGGGCGACCGCGTCGGCCGGGTGCACGAACGCTACCCGGAGAGCAACTGGCGGAACCTCGTGATCCGGGCCTCGCTGCTGGCGCCGGGGCCGACCGGCCCGGTCGCGACCAGCCGCATGGAGGCGCTCCGCGAGGGCGTGCAGGAGTGCGAGGCGCGCATCGCCATCGAACGCGGCCTCTACGACGACGCCCTGCGCGCGAGGCTGCCGGCCGACCTGGTCGAGCGCTGCGAGCGTTACCTGCACGACAGGCACATGATGATGTGGCTGAGCGGGAGCGGTCTGCAGTTCTACCATCAGTACCCGGACGCCTCCTGGCGGGCCAAGTGGCCGCACGGCTGGGGGGGCGGGTTCACCGGTCACAACTGGTTCCTGGGCTCCGGCTACCAGGAGCGCAACCGGGAGTTGTTCGCCCTGGCAGGGGAGGTGACGGCGGCGCTCCGGTGAGCGCGGCCGTCCGCCATGCGGCAGGGCGATGAGACAATCGTGCGGAGGAGTGGGATGAGGGCGTTCGGCGCGATGTGGGTGGCGGTCGGGCTTCTCGGTGCCGTCTGTGCGGCCGCCGAGTCCCCGGCGCAGGAGGGACGTGTGCCGGTGCTGGATACGTACGGGAACTGGCACATGCGTTCGATGCTGGCGCCTCCGGTGCGGGCCTCCGGCGAGGAGGGGGCCCTGCCGCGGGTCTGGATGGCCCACAAGACGCCGCCCCCGCCCGAGGGCTGGGAGGCGCCGGACTTCGACGACCGCTTCTGGAACCGCGGCTCGCTCGTGCGCGTCCCCAAGACGGGCATCCTGGCGCGGGCGTGCATTCGCGGGAAGTTCGCCGTGACCGACGCGTCCGCCGTGGAGGCACTGTGGCTTTCGGCCCGCTACCGCGGCGGCATCGTCGTGTACCTGAACGGCCAGGAGGTGCATCGTGCGCACAGGGAGCCGGGGCGGGAGCCGGCGGACGGCCCCGGAGGCGAGGAGCGGGAGATCGTGGACCTGGCGCTCCCGACCGACCGGCTGCGCAACGGCACGAACGTGCTGGCGCTGGACGTCGTGCGGGCGCCGTACCCGGAGTCCGGCGGGCAGCCCGGCGAGTTCGTCTACGACATCAAGACCTGCGAGGTCCTGGAAGTGCGCCTTTCGGCGCCGAGCCGTGCGGGCCTGATCCCCAACGCCGTCCGCCCCGAAGGGCTGCAGGCGTGGAACTCGGACCCGCTGGCCGGCGACCACAGCCTGGACCAGGGCGACGCGGGCGTTCCCCTGCAACCGGTCACCATCATCGGCGCGCGCAACGGCCTCTTCTCCGGCAAGGTGGTGCTCGGCTCCACCCGGCCGATCCGGGGACTGAAGGTGGCCCCGGGGGCCATCTCCGGGCCCGGCGGCGCCGCCATCCCCGCCGACCACGTGGAGGTGCGCTACGGGGTGCCCTGGGGCGAGGAGCGCCTGGCCGACACCGGCCTCTACCACGGGCAGTGGCTGCGCGACAGCCCGTATCTCGACTACACCGTCGCGCTCGGGGCGCTGGCGGATGCGGCTCCGGACGAGGTCCCCGTGCTGCACGGGCAGCGGCAGGCATCCTTCTACACCTTTCCCCGCGGGCCGCAGGTCGTCAAGGCCGTCCCGGCCGCCGTCGTGCCCCTGTGGCTGCGCGTGCGTACGCCCGCCGACGCCGCCCCGGGCACCTACACCGGCTCGCTGCGCGTCCAGGCCGACGGCGAGGAGCCGATCGACGTGCCCCTCGAACTGCGCGTGGCGGATTACGTGCTTCCCACCACGCAGGACTACCGCACCTGGGTCGACATCATCCAGTGTCCCGACACCCTGGCGTTGGAGTACGACATCCCGCTCTGGTCCGACAGGCACTTCGACATGATCGCCCGCTCCTTCCGGCTGATCGGCGAGACCGGCAGCCGCATCGTCTACATCCCCCTGATCGCCCACACGAACCTCGGCAACGAGCAGTCGATGGTCCGGTGGATCAAGCGCGAGGACGGGGGGTATGACCATGATTTCTCGATCATGGAGCGTTACCTGGATGTCGCCCGCGAGACCATGGGCACGCCCAAGCTCATCGTCTTCGTCGTCTGGGACGTCTACATGATCCCGAAGGAGACGGACGGCAAGCGACGGACCCGCGAGGTGTGGCACACGGCGCACCTGGACAAGATCGGCGCCGAATACGGCCAGGGCCCGATGGTGACCGTCCTGGACCCCGCCACCGGCGAGACGGACGTGCTGAACCTGCCGCCCCACGAGGGCGACCCCGCGGACAAGGCGCTCTGGCAGCCGGTCGTCGACGGCGTGCGCGAGCGGCTGCGCGCGCGCGGCCTGGAGGACGCCATGATGTTCGGCCTGCACCACGACACCTGGGCCGGCAGGGATGACGTGGCATTGTTCAACGACCTCGCCCCGGACGTCCCATGGGCGATGCATTCGCACGAAGGCCATAAGGCGGACGCGAAGATGTACGGCATCGCGCAGGTCGCCTACCAGGCCTGCGTCTGGGCCGTCGCCTTCTCGGATGACGGCACGGATCGCGGCGAACGCGACAAGGGCCGGATCACGAGCCGTATGGGCTGGAACCGTGAGCACCTGATCGCCCAGTTCGACCGCGTCACGCGCGACGACCACCCGAACACGCGCTGGCGCCACCTGGCCGAAACCTGCATCACGGGCTCCCAGAGGGGCCCCGGCCGGCTCGGGGCGGAATACTGGAAGGTCGTCCGCAACGCGCGCGGCGAGCGCGCGAGCACGTCGTTCGAACGCTATCCCGAGAGCAGTTGGCGGAACCTGTTCATCGCCTCGAGCCTGATCGTGCCGGGACCGGAGGGGCCGGCGGCCGGCCGCCGCCTGGAGGCCCTGCGCGAGGGCGTGCAGGAGTGCGAGGCGCGCATCACGATTGAACGCGCCCTGTACGATGCCGAACGGAGGGCCCGGCTCGGAGACGATCTCGCCCGGCGCTGTGAGGAGTACCTCCACGAGCGCCACATGATGCTCTGGCAGAGCCTCTGGAGCATGCAGTGCTATTACCGGTATCCCGAGAAGCAGGAACGCTACGAAGGAGGCGGTTGGCGAACGATGCCCAACGTCTCCGGGCACAACTGGTTCCTGGGCTCCGGCTACCAGGAGCGCAACCAGCAGCTTTTTGCTCTGGCCGGAGAGGTCGCGCGGGCGCTGCGATAGACGTGGACGGAACGCCGTCCCGAATGGAGTGGAGCGATGGGTTGCACGGGCTTTCCTGACGGGCTGAGGCCCGAGGACGTCGTGCTCTTTGCCGGGGCGCATCCCGACGACGAGACGGTGATCGGGCCGCTGCTGGCCTACTGCGCCGACCGCTGTCGCCGGGTCGTCGTGCTCTCGCTGACGCGGGGCGAGTCCGGCCACAACCTGACCCGCGAGGATATGACGCATACCCTCTCGCAGGTGCGCGAGATGGAGTTCAGGGCGTCCGTCGGCGCCTTCGGCGGCCTGCCGATCATGCTGGACTACGTGAACGGCACGTCCCGGGCGCACCCGGGCGGGCTGGCGGTCCTGGACCTCCGCCCGGAGGCCCACAAGCGCTGGCGCGCGGCCGGCCGTGAGACTCCGGAGCAGATCCGGACGCGCTGGACGGAGCAGACGGGCGACCCGGTCGAGGCGGTCCTGGCACTCCTGCGCGCGAACAAGCCGAGCGCGGTCATCACGTTGGACCTCGAGCGCGGCTTCACGGACCACGTCGAGCACATCGCCCTGGCGCACATCACGCGCGACGCCGTCAGCGCATACAACCGCGAGGCCGACGCGAAGGCCACCCTCTACTACGCCTACGACCCGAAGGGCGACGTGCAGGAAGGCGAGCACATCCTCACCAGCGACCTGAACCGGCTCGGCGGGAAGGACTACTTCGCCGTTGCCGCCGAGTGCCGGGTCATCTACGAGAGCCAGTTCGGCCCCCGCGGCTCGCAGGAGAGCACGAACTACTCGGCCGCACGTTCCGCAGAGGCGCTGCTCCGGCGCCCGGACGCCGGCTGAACGGCGTCCCGCGCCCTGTCCCGCCGTTTGCAGAGGAGGTGAGCAGTATGTCGTTCCTGGAGTCACTGAAGCCGGACGACGTTGTGCTCTTTGCCGGCACGCACGCGGACGATGAGACCTTGATCGGGCCGCTCCTTGCCTACTGCGCCGATCATTGCCGGGAGGTGGTGGTCAGCTGCATGACGCGCGGCGAGTCCGGCCACAACCTGACCCGGGAGGACCTGACGCACACCCTCTCGCAGGTGCGCGAGATGGAGTTCAGGGCGTCCGTCGGCGCCTTCGGCGGCCTGCCGATCATGCTGGACTACGTGAACGGCACGTCCCGGGCGCACCCGGGCGGGCTGGCGGTCCTCGACCCTGACCCGCAGGCCCAGGCACGCTGGCGGGCGGCGGTGTCGCAGACTCCGGACGAGATCTGCGCGCGCTGGACCAATCAGACGGGCGATCCGGTGGTGGCATTGCTCGCGCTCTTGCGCCACAAGCGGCCGAGCATCGTGATCACCCTCGACCTGGAGGGCGGCTACACGGGCCACGTCGAGCACGTCGCCACGGCCCGCGCGACCGTCGAGGCCGTACGGGCCTACAACGCCGACCGCGAGCCGAAGGCCGTGCTCTACTGCGCCTGCGACTGGACGGACGCGTCCAAGGACGGCGAGCACATACTCACCAGCGACCTGAACCGCCTCGGCGGCAAGGACTACGTCGCGCTTGCCGAAGAGTGCCGGGCGTTCTACGAGAGCCAGTTCGGCGTCCGCAGCGGCGGCGGAGGCGGCTCGTACGTCACCAAGCGCGCCCCGGAAGCCCTGCTCCTCCGCGTGGACGCCGGATAGGGGGCCGCGCCCGAAGCGCACACGGTCCGTCCGACGCCCCCACGGGCGAACCTGCGCTTGCGCCTGCCGCCGCCGGCGGGTATCGTCGAAGACTCATCCAAGAGAGCGGGAGTCGCCGGCCGTGAAGCTGTTCGACGCGCGCATCGTCCTCGGCCGTGCCATCGACCTGGAGCCGTTCCAGTCGTCCGACGTGGAGTCGATCCGCCGCGCCCTGGACCGGTACGGCATCGAGCGGGCGCTGCTCAGCTCGTTCGCGTCCTTCCGATTCGACGTGTCCTACGGCAACCGCCTGACGTTCGAGGCGGCCGCGGCCGATCCGCGTCTCATCCCGTGTCCGGCCGTCCTGCCCGACGCGGTGGGGGAGGTGGGGGACGAGGACGCGCTCGTCGGCGGGCTGATCGAGCGCGGCGCCCGGTGCGTGGGGCTCTACCCGAAGAGCTGCGGCCTGGCCGCCGACGAGCGCGTGCTCGGCCGCCTGCTGTCCGCCGCCTGCGTGCGCCGCCTGCCCGTGCAGGTGCCCGCCGGGGAGCTGGACCTGCTCCCGATGGCGGGCCTGGCCGCCCGGCATCCGGACGTGCCGTTCATCTACTGTCCGTACCCGCCGGGCCTCTACCGCGACCGCAACCTGCTGCCGGTCCTCGCCGACACGCCGAACCTGCACATGACGATCAACCCGCCGTTCGGCCTCAACGAGGGCATCGAGACGATCTGCGCGCGCATCGGCTCCGGGCGCCTGCTCTTCGCCTCGAACTACCCGATCGCCGAACCGGGCGCCGCCATCGGCCACCTCGCCTATGCCGACATCCCTCCCGGCGACCTCGAGAGCATCGCGTTCCGCAACCTGGAAGGGCTGATCCATGCCGTCCGCCTCTGAGAGCCTCTGCGACCGTGTCCGCGCCCGCCGGCCGCTGCCCCTGGACGGCATTGTGGACATGCACATCCACCTCGGCTCGTGGGCGGCCTTCGCCATGCCGGGAAACGATGCCGACTCGATGGTGCGGCAGATGGACCGCGTCGGGGTCGCGGTGGCCGTCTGCAGCCACCAGGCGTGCATGACGCCTGAGGTCGCCTACGGCAACGACCAGGTGCTGGAGGCCATGCGGCGCCATCCGGGGCGGATCCTCGGGTATGCGTCGGCCTACCCGGTGAACGACACGCTCGGGATCGACGAGATCCGCCGCTGTCTGGACGCGGGGATGGTCGGCGTCAAGATGCACAACGCGAACAGGATTCCCTATACCGCAGAACGCTACACGCCCATCTGGCGGCTGGCGAATGAGCGTCGTCTGCCCGTGCTCCTGCACACCTGGGGCGGGCTGGGCGCGCACGAGCGGCTCTTCGAGGAATACACGGACTGCCCCATCCTGCTGGCGCACTCGGGAAGCACGCGCGCCGACGACTACGTGCCCTGGGCCGTCCGTTACCCGCACGTCTACCTGGACCTGGAGTTCTCCGGATGCCCGAACGGGCTGGTGGAGTGCCTGGTGCGGCGCGCCTCGGCCGAGAAGATCGTCTTCGGCTCCGATATGCCCTGGATGCCGCTCGGGCAGCAGATCGGGCGCGTCGTGTTCGCGGATATCGCCGAGGAGCAGAAGCGCGCCATCCTGGTGGACAACGCGCGCCGCATCCTGGGGCTGGCCCCCTGAGGTCTGTCGATGAGGTGAAGTGAGATGGTACGACGGAAAATGCGAACGATGGCGCTTGTCTGTGCGGCGGCGGTCCTCTGCGCCGCCGACGTCCGGGCGGCGGAGGGTGGCATCCTGCCCCCCGACCGCGTGGCCGACTGGAGCCGGGCCGGAGTGCCGGGGGGCATCCCGACCGACCGAGACCATCTGCTCGACGTGACACAGGAACCATACAACGCGGACAACACAGGCGCGGCCGATGCCCAGCCCGCCATCATGAAGGCCATTGCGGACGCCGCCGAAAACGACGTCGTCTACCTCCCCGCGGGCACGTATCGCATCGACCGCGGCATCTCGGTGTACGGCGGCAAGGGCCGGCTCACGATCCGCGGCGACGGGCAGGACCGGACGATCATCCGGCCCACAGGACCGCAGAGCGGCGGGATCAGCGTCAAGCCGGCCGACGGCGGCGACTGGTGGTACGCCCGGCGGCTGAAGCTGGACATCGCGGGCAGCCACGCGCGCGGGGCGACGGAACTCTCGGTCGGCGACACGACGCCGCTGGACGCCTATCCGAACGGCGGCGTCGGCCAGCTCTGCCAGATCTCCCTGAAGAATGACCTGCGGCTGCCGGTGATGACGACGGCCGGGTTCGAGTACGCGCGCAAGTACGTCACGCGCATCGTGGGCCGCACCGGCACGACCGTGACCATCTCGCCGCCGCTCCTGTTCGATCTTCCGCAGGAGCTTGCGCCGGTCCTGCGGCCCGTCGGGCGGTACACCGAGTTCGTGGGCATCGAGGACCTGACCGTCGACGGCGTCCATTGCCCGTCCGGCAACTGCCTGGTCAACATCGGCCAGGCCTACGGGTGCTGGATCAGGAACGTGACCGTGCGCAACGGCGAACGCCGCCTGCTGAGCATCGACGGCTCCCTGCACTGCGAGATGCGGCACTGCAACCTCTACGGGCGCAAGGTGGAGGCGCAGCCGAACAGCGGCGGGCTCTTCCTCACCATGTCCACCGCCTGCCTGATCGAGGACAACATCCTGTCGCCGGCCACCGAGATGAGCGGCGGCGCCACGGGCAACGTCCTGGCCTACAACTTCTGCGACGACGTCGGCGTCCAGGGCAACCTGCTCTGCGCCAGCCTGAACGCCAACCACGGCGCGCACAACAGCTTCAACCTCTTCGAAGGCAACTTCATGCCCAGGTTCCAGAGCGACGGCTACCACGGCAGTGCCTCGCACGACACCGCGTTCCGGAACTGGTTCCACGGCACCTCGACCCGGACGACGCAGTACTGGATCTGCGTGACCCTGAACCGGTTCAGCCGCGACTACTCCCTGGTGGGCAACGTGCTGGGCCGCCGCGGCTTCGACTGGCTCCGCGAGGTGGAGATGGAAGGCTTCAACTACGCGAAGCACTTCATCTGTTCCTTCGGCTATCCGAACATGGGGAACGGCTGGTGCAACGGCCGGACCGCGCAGCCGAGCCAGGGCCGATACTGGGCCGACTGGGATCCGAGCGTCGGCACGGCGATCCGGGGCGTCCTGACCGAACGCACAAGCGACGAGACCGGCGTCATCACCCTCACGTCCGGCACGCTGACGCCCGGGCAGTCGCCGATGCTGCGGGGCGGCCAGACCCAGAGCTGGGTGCGGATCGGCCGGGTGGAGGGCGACACGGCCGAGGTCGACGCCCGCCCCTGGGGCGCCAGGCTGCCGCGCGTGAACACCGAGGTGCTGCTCTTCCCCGGCGCGGGCGGCTTTCAGGAACTGGACCTGGACGTGGCGGCGACGACGCTGCGGAAGGGGAACTACAACTTCCACGACGGCGGCGTGCCGCCCGATGAGGCCCTCGGAGACGCCGTGCTGCCGCCCAGCCTCTACCTGGACGGGAAGCCGGACTGGTTCGGCGACCTCGCCTGGCCGCCGTTCGGCCCCGACACGGACTTCGAGGACAACACGATCCCGGCGCAGGCCCGGTACGAGGAGATCGGGATGCAGGGGTGAATCCGGCGCTGCCGGGCGGGCATGCGTCCTCGCCCGCTCAGCCTCCGGCCGGGACGCCCGTCGATTCAGGAAGGAGCAGGCCACGCAGACCGCTGAGACGTCCGTTCCGCCGGCCATCGGGCCGCGCCCCGGCCTGACGCTCATCCCGCTGCAGTCCGGCAGCAGCGGGAACTGCCTTTACGTCGAAGGCGGGGGCGTCTCCCTGATCCTCGACGCGGGCATCGGGGGGCGGGAGGCGTGCCGGCGCCTCGCGCCCTACGGACGCAACATCGCGTCCGCCGGCGCCGTGATCCTCTCGCACGACCACGCGGACCACACCCGCAGCGCCGGCGTGTTCAGCCGCATGTTCGGCCTGCCCCTCTGCATGACGGGCCCGACGCATGCAGCGATCGGCGGCCGCCTGGGGCGGGTGGCCTCCGTGCGCGTCTTCGAGCCCGGGGAGGTCCTGCAGTTCGGCGGCCTTCGCGTCGAGACCGTCGTCACCGCTCATGACGGCGCCGGGGGCGTCGGGTTCGTCCTCTCCGACGGCGTCCGCCGGCTGGGCATCCTGACGGACCTGGGGCACGTGTTCCCGGGGCTGGGGCCGCTGATCGCGTCCCTGGACGCCGTCTACATCGAGAGCAACTACGATCCCGAAATGCTTGCGAACGGGCCGTACCCGTTCAGCGTGCAGGAACGGATCCGCGGCTCCGGCGGGCACCTGAGCAACCACGAGGCGGCGAACCTTCTTCGCGACCAGTCCAACGGGCGGCTCCGCTGGGTCTGCCTGGCCCATCTGTCGGAGACGAACAACCGGCCCGAACTCGCCCTCCGGACGCATCGCGCCGCGCTCGGCCGGCGCTTGCCGATCCACGTCGCCCGCCGCGATCGGGCGGTCGGGCCCTTCCATCTGTGAGGCAGCGTCCCTCTGCCGGCCGGATGCGGAGCAGACGTTGACAGCATCCTTGCCGGCGACTACAGTGCGCCGGCGGAGGTACGCGAAGTGCCTCGCGGCGGTGGACGGGGCCGGCGGCCCCCATGCGAAGGAGAGTACCGATGCGTTTCGGCCTGGCGGTGGCGGATATCACTCCTATGTCCCGCATGCCCATGCGGGGCTATGCAACGCGCAAGGACCTGTTCGACCGCGTCCACGACCCCCTCACGGTCACGGCGGTCGTCCTGGAGGAAGGCGACCGGCGGGCGCTGATCGGCGCCGTGGACCTGGTCACCCTGCCGGGAGACGGCAGCCTGCCGGGGCTGCTGGAGCGGCTGGGCGGCATCGTCGGCTGCCCGCCGGACTGCGTGATGCTCAACGCCTCGCACACGCACGGCGGCCCGACGCCGTCACGCTCTGCCTGGGGCGACGACGACCCGTACGGGGACCTCTGCGAGCGCTACAAGCAGTTCGTCTACGACCGGATCGCCGATGCCGCCGCGCGGGCGGTTGCCGACCTGCGCGAGGGCACACTGCGGTTCGGCGAGGGGACGACCGACCTGCCGATCAGCCGCCGCCTGGAACGGGACGGCCGCATCCTGCACGCACCCGCGCCCGACGCGCCGACCGACCCGCGCACGCATCTGCTGGCCCTGTATGACGCCGACGGCACGCCGGCGGCGCTCGGCCTGAAGGTCTCGTGCCACGCGGTCGCGACCGCCTGGCAGCACCAGATCACGGCCGACTACCCGGGCGCCTGGCGCGACGCCTTTTCGGCGGCCTTCGACGGCCGGGTGACGCCGTTCTTCCTCCAGGGCGCCGGCGCGGACACGCGGCCCCGGCAGGCGGCCGACGGCGACGACTGGCGCGCCGTGCCGCACGAGGAACTGCCGGACATGGCCCGCGGGCTGCTGGCCGAGACGCTCATCGCGCTGGCCGGTGGGCTCGAGACCGTCGGCCCGCTGGTGCTCGCCGGCGCGATCCGGCCCGTTCAGGTTCCGTGCCGGCCGCTGTATACGCGCCGCGAGCAGTTCCAGGATCTGCAGAAGTCCCGGAACGAACGGGAGCGGCGCTATGCCGAGAAGTGCCTGGGTCTGCTCGATGAGGGCCGGTCGGTGCCCGGCCACGCAACGGTGCAGGTGCAGACGCTCTGGCTGACCGAGGACCTCGCCCTGGTCGGGCTGGACGTCGAGCCGCTCTGCGCGCTGGGGTTCGCGGTGGAGGAGGCGCTGGCGCCGGCGCGCGTTGTGCTGCTCGGCTACACCAACGGCTCGTGCTGCTACCTGCCGACCACCGCCGAGATCGAACGCGGCGGCTACGAGGCCGAGAGCTACCTCGGCAAGACCTGGACCGGCCCGCTCGGCCCGGGCATCGAGGAGAGCATCATCGCCGGCCTGACGCGTGCGTGCAGGTAGGAGGCCGCGCTCCGTCGCGGCCGGGGATTGCCGGAGGCCGGGCACGACGGAGCGTGCCCCTCCAACGGCCCCGCCCCCCAATGGGTAGCCCCGGGCGTCTCCGCCCGGGGCGTGCGTGCAAGCAGGGGGTCGCCCGCCGCCTGTGCAGCGCGTGCGCTGCTACTGGACGACGAACGTCGTCTGGAGCGTGTTCGAGACCTCGTCGGCGGCCACGGTGATCTGCACCTCGTACGTGCCCGCGGCGGCCTCGGCCGGCAGGGCCAGGGGCACTTCGCTCGTGTAGGTGCCGCTGGTCCGGGCCACGTCGACGGGCGCCTGCGCGACCGTGACGCCGCTGAGGAGGATGGTCCGGGTCTCGCGCACCGTCACCACCTGGTCCAGGTTCGGGGCCATCACGGCGTAGGTCACCCGCAGCGTGACGCTCTCGCCCGGCCGGACCGTGGCGGGCTCTGCGGCGACCTGCGAGACCTCGAGCCGCACACCCTGGCTCGGGGTGTAGTCATACAGCTCCACCGTCTCCTCGGCGGTCCGGTCCCTGTGCTCGAGGTATGCGCCGATGGCGCCGCCCGCCAGAGCGCCCACGACGGCGCCGACGGCCGCGCCCTTGCTCCCGCGGGCGATCCCGCCCGCGAGCCCGCCGGCTACCGCCCCCGCGCCCGCCCCAATGGCGACCTTGCGGTGTTCCTCGACGAACGAGCATGCCGGCAGCAGAAGAACCATCGAAGCCGCCAGAGCCAGCCAGACGCCACTTTGCGCGCGCATCGCACACCTCCCACGTTCACAGATCGATCCGCCGGCCCCGGACTCGTGCCCGAGATACGCCGGGGATCCCTCGGCACACGGGTGTGCCGCCCCTCTGCCCGCCATGCGGCGGACACCCTCGTAAACGGTACCGTTTACGGTCCCGGGTTGTCAATGAGTTTGCGCGACGGCGCGCGGCCCTCCACCGGCACGGACGGTTCACGCCGCTGGAGGGGCACGCTCCGTCGTGCCCGGCTGTGCGTCTGCCCGCCTGTGCATGTGCCCGGTCCGGCCATCCCCGGCCGCGACGGAGCGCGGCCCTCCACCGGCACGGACGGTTCACGCCGCTGGAGGGGCAC
>JAAYEJ010000025.1 GCA_012728835.1 Candidatus Brocadiaceae bacterium
CAACCACGGGTCAGGCGCACACCTACGTGCTGCCGGTCGACGCGACGGTTCGTGGCGGCCAAGGCGTAAAGACGCCGGAGGCCTTCGGTGAGACGCTGACCCGGGTGTACGGGGACCCGGCGGCCGTTAAACTGGTGGTCTCGGAGCACAAGGAGCGCCATGGTGTGCTGGGTGCTATCGGGCTTGAGGGACTCGAGAAGACCGCGGGTGCCCTGTCGCCGGCGGCGGGCATTATCTTTGGCCGTGAGGTGGCGGCTGTACTGGGCGGGACCCGCGGGATTGAGGGCTACGATCGCACGATGACGGACGCGGTTGGCAAACGCACCGCGGGGCACCTTGAGCAGTATGGCGATATGGGGGTTAAACTTACGGTGGCTATCCTCACGGCCGCGGCGCCCTTCACGGGCGGCGCCACGGCCGCGCCGGCCGTGACGTTGGCGGCCGTCGATCGCACGCTGCAGGCCGCCGAGGCCAACGCATCGGGCACGAATGCGAAGTGGGACCGCGTGGCGTGGGACACCGCGGTGGATGTCGGGTTGTACGTTGTCGGCGCCAAGCTGGCAACGGAGGCCCAGGCGGCCGCGGATGCGGCCAAAGCCACGGATGCCGCGACCAAGACGGCGCAGACCGCGCGTACTTGGCAGGCCGCGAACACCGTCTGGAGCCTCGGCGGCTCGGCCTACTTGGGAGCTATGTTGAAGGGCGCCAACCGCACCGACGCGGCTTGGGCGGCCGGCACGGCGTTTGCCGGCGGCATGCTGAACATGGGCGGGGCGCCCGCGGAGATCCAGGCGACGTGGGCCGCCACGACATCGCTGGCCAAGTCGGCGTTCGTCGACAAGTCGGCGTTTGAGGACGCCCTGTTCTCGGCTTCCATGGCGGGCGCGACGGCCTACGGGGGCGCCCGGATGGGCCAAGGCCTGCAGTACCTCGCGGACCGTAAGACCGTAACGCCAAGTGACCGGTACGCGGCGTGGACTTCGGGGATGGGCGCCCAAGCGGGTCGGCTCAAGAATGTTGCGCAGGTGACTGGGGAATGGGCCAAGATAGGCGCGCAGAACCTGCGGGGCGTGAAACCGGAGGGCTATGAAGCCGCGATGGGACATGGAGGTTTGTGATGGGCGAGACTATCGATATGGATACTTATGTGGCGCCTTCCCTTCCTTGGGCGCCTACCGCACCTGCCGCACCTGCCGCACCTGCCGCACCTGCCGCACCAACCGACCCTATGGACTATGTAGATAGCTATCTTGCCTCCGCGAATCAACCGGTCAGTTTGGTTCCGTTGCCCGGCACGGGTCGGTCAGGACAGGCTCAGGTGGACATAAATGCCGGCTTTAGTTTCGCATATTCGCGGGAAGGCGCGTCCCGAGATGGGATTGGTTTCTTTGATCCGGCGGGTGGCGGAACTTACTTGGAGCTCGAGAACGCTGGCCTTCCTGAGAACGTCTTGCGGCCGTTGCGTGACGCGCCCGACGGAAGCCGAATGACCGCTATCCTCGACAGGGATAACAGGCTGCGGTTAGCATTCGCTGATCCCAAAGGGGCGTGGGAGAAAAGGGATGGCCGGTGGGTCACTTTTGTCAAGGACAGCCGAGGAAATGCGGTGTCCGCGGCTCCTCAAGCCCGGCCAAGCGACCTCCCGGCGCTCATTGGCGCGGTGGGCGGCATCCTGACGCCGCTCTTCACCGCGGGCATTCAGTACTTCCTGCTTCAGGAGCAGGCTCGCCTCAGCCGCAAGCAGGCCCGCGAGGACTACGAGCGCCGGCTGTCGCTGGTGCAGGCCGAGGGCGCCTATGTCCGGAAGGGCGGCGGAGACGGAAGTTCAGGTGGCGTCACAGGAAGAGCTTTATTGAGGTAACACATGGGAGTCAAGGACAAAGAAGTCACGTACGACGCGGACG
>JAAYEJ010000026.1 GCA_012728835.1 Candidatus Brocadiaceae bacterium
TAGCGGGCCAGGTCGACCGGGCTGTCAAGCGGGCCGTATTCGTCCTTCAGGCTCCCGTGGCGGATCGCCCGGTTCAGTTCATCCACGTTCTCGAAGATGCCCGGGTCGGCCGACGCTGGTGCGTCGGGTGCCGGCGGTGCGGCGGGCGCCGGTTCCTCGGTCGGTGGGGCGGCGGCCTCGGGGCCGGGCTTGCGGACCAGCCCGAGCTTCCGGAGCAGCTCGCGCGAGCGGTCGTCGATGCCCTGCGACTCCTCCAGGTCCCGGATCGCGCGCGCACGGCGGCGCTTGGCGGCCTCCATGATGTCCTCGTAGGGCAAGAACTGCTCGGCGCCCAGCTTCTCCTTCCATCGAGGACAGATCTTCTCCCTGAACTCGACCAGGCGCTGGTCGGCCCGCCCCTCTCGGTCGAAGATGCCGGCGGCCGCGCACATGCAGGCTGCCCGGAACGTCTCCCGCAGCTCGTCGCAGGGCTCCTTGGGCCGGAGTTCGCGGGGGTTCTCCAGCAGGTCGTTGAAGACGTGCATGAACGTCAGATAGGGGATGGGGCGATCCTCGCGGTAGAGCTGCTGGATCTTGGCCATCATGTCGGCTTTGGACAGCATGCGCGGTCTCCCGTGTCATCCGGAGCCCGATGGGGCGGCCGGGCCCGTCAGCGGGCGGCCTTCACCCGGTCCACCAGGGCCATCAGCCGGCGGCCGTACTCGACGTACTTCTCGTAGGCGCCCTCGGCGTCCGAGGCCGCCTTGCCCACGTGCACGACGGCGGCCACGTGCGGCTCGATGGAGATCCCGTTGTCGTACCCCCTGTCCATCAGGTCGTTCAGGACGTCGGGGATGCGGGCCTGGCCCTCGCCCGGGTAAGTCCAGTCGACGCGGCCGTCAGCGTGCCGGACCCCTTCCTTGATGTGCACGTAGACGACGTGGTCCTTGATGGCGCTGTAGTACTCCCACGGGTCCTGGCCGTGGCCGAGGGGATTGCCGGTGTCCCAGACGAGCTTCATGGCGGGCGAGTCGACGCGTTCGAGCAGTTCGAGCGTCTGCCTGGGCCCAAGGCCGCCCCAGCCGTTGCAGTTCTCATGCACGATGGTCACGCCGCCGTCCTCGGCCATGCGGGCGAGCACCTTGAGCCGCGCGACGACCTCGTCGCGCCATTCGTCCTCGGGCCACCCGGCGTTGGGATAGCTCATGCTGCGGATGAAGGGGCATCCGAGCCGCTGCATGCGGGGGATGGCTCGCGCCAGTTCGTGGCGGTCGATATCGGGATGTTTGGTGATGGGACGCGACCAGTTGCAGAGCTGCGCGGCGAAGCAGGAGACGCCGATCCCGGCATCTCCGAGGGCGGCCACGGCTTCGTCGAAGGCACGGTCGCTCAGGTCGGCGACGCCGATCCCGCTGATGTTGCGCAGTTCGATGTGCTTCCAGCCCAGTTCCGTGTGGGCCTTGATCTGGGTGGCGAGGTCGTCGCCCGCCTCATCGGCAATACCGGAGAAGAACATTGCAGCCTCCCGTCTTGGGGGGATAGTGGATCGCCTGGAGTGAACTCCCTTGTTCGGCCAGCGTACGGGGACGGCCGCACGGTGTCAAGTAAACGGCGGACGGCCGGGGGACGGCGCTCAACTGAGGTATTCGAGCAGGCCGGCCACGGTGGGTTTGATCTGGCTGCGCTCGACGATCATGTCCAGGAAGCCGTGTTCGAGCAGGAACTCGGCGGTCTGAAAGTCGTCCGGAAGCTCCTGCTTGATCGTCTGCTCGATGACGCGCCGGCCGGCGAAGCCGATGAGCGCCCCGGGCTCGGCGATGAGCACGTCGCCCATGCTGGCCCAGCTGGCGGTGACGCCGCCGGTGGTCGGGTCGGTCAGGATGCTGATGAACGCCCCGCCCGCGCGGCTGAAGCGGTTCAGCGCCGCGCAGGTCTTGGCCATCTGCATCAGGGAGAAGGCGCTCTCCTGCATGCGGGCTCCGCCGGAGGCGGCCACGGTCACGAGCGGCAGGCGGCGCTCGCCGGCCAGCTCCACCGCGCGCGAGAGCTTCTCGCCGACGACGCTGCCCATGCTGGCGCCGGCGAAGCGGAAGTCCATGGCGGCGAAGACGCACGGCCGGCTCTCGATCGTGCACGTGCCGCAGACGATGGCTTCCTTGAGCCCGCAGCCGTCCACATACTTCTTGAGCTGGTCGCGATAGGCCTTGACCGCGACGAACTCCAGGGGGTCGCACGACTCCATGTCCTTGTCGCACTCCTGGAAACTGCCCTCGTCGGTGTGGAGGGCGATGCGGGACCAGGCGCCGATGCGGAAATGGTGGTTGCACTCCGGGCAGGTCTGCATGCGCTCTTCGACGTTCTTGCGATAGACGAGCGCCCCGCAGCCGTCGCACTTGACGAACAGGCCGTCGGGCACCGGCTTCTTCTTGCGTCGGAAGCGCAGCATCGGCAGGACCTCCCTATGAACGTTCCTGCGGGGCTCGTGGGGCCAGCGCGGCCTCCCGCAGGCGCTGCAGAGCCCGGGCCGGCGGCACGTCGGCCCGGAAGACCGCTGAGGCGGCCACCAGCACGTTGGCCCCGTAGCCGACCGCCACCCCGGCCGTTGCCGGCCCGATGCCGCCGTCGACGTAGATGTCGAGGTCCGGCCCGAACATGCGCCGCAGCGCCGGAATCTTGTGGCACCCCTCTTCCAGGAAGCCCTGCCCGCTGAAGCCCGGCTCGACCGTCATCGCCATCAGGCAGTCGATCCGCCCGACGAGCGACTCCACGGCCTCCGCCGGCGTATGCACCTTGAGCGCGACGCCCACGGCGACGCCCAGCTCCCGGACGGCCGCCACGGCGGCCTCGAGGTCCGGGACCGCCTCGGCATGGAAGAAGATCGTGTCGCAGCCGGCTTCGGCGAACGGGGGGGCGTACCTGACCGGATCGGTCACCATCAGGTGGGCGCCCACGGGCACGCGGGCACACCGGGCGACGGCGGCGGCGACGTAGGGCCCCAGCATGATGTTGGGGACGAAGTGCCCGTCGGCCACGTCGACATGCAGGCGGTCGGCGCCGCCGGCCTCCAGTTCGGTCACGGCGGCCCGCAGGTCGGTCAGGTCGGCGTCGACCATCGAGGGCGCAATCTTGATCGGCATCGGTGTTCCCTTCTGTGATCGGCTCATTCGAGCACGGCGATGCCGGGCAGGGTGTCGCCGGCCAGGAACTCCAGCGAGGCGCCGCCGCCGGTCGAGACGTGGCTGATCCTGTCCTGCAGACCCAGTTCCTCCACGGCCTCGGCGGTCTCGCCGCCGCCGACGATGCTCGTGGCGTTCGACTCGGCCATCGCTCGGGCGATCGCCTCGGTGCCTTTCGCGAACTGATCGATCTCGAAGTAGCCGACCGGCCCGTTCCAGGTGACCAGCGCGGCGTCGCGGATGCGTTCGGCATAGAGCGCCGCCGTCCTGGGGCCGATGTCCAGGCCGATCCACCCGTCCGGTATCTCGCCTTCGAAGACCTGCGCCTCGGCATCCGGGGCGATCTCGCGGGCACAGACGTGGTCGACCGGCAGCAGGATCTTCCCGCCGGCCTCGGCCAGCAGTTCGGCGGCGACCTCCAGCCGGTCCTCCTCCACGAGGCTCTTGCCGACGCCCTTGCCCTGCTGCTTCAGGAACGTGTAGGCCATCGCCCCGCCGATGAGCATGCCGTCCACCTTGCCGAGCAGGTTGCGGATGACCTTGATCTTGTCGGACACCTTGGCGCCGCCCATGACGGCGACGTAGGGATGCTCGGGATTCTGCGTGGCCCGGGAGAGGTAGTTGACTTCCTTCTCGATCAGGAACCCGGCGGCGGCGGGCAGGTGGTCGGCCACGCCGGCCGTGGACGCGTGCGCGCGGTGCGCCGTGCCGAAGGCATCGTTGATGAACAGGTCGCCCAGGGCGGCCAGCCGGCGGACGAGTTCGGGGTCGTTCTTCTCCTCGCCGGCGTGGAACCGCGTGTTCTCCAGCATCAGCACGTCGCCGTCCTTCATGGCCCGCACGGCCGCCTCGGCCTCAGGGCCGACGCAGTCGGGCGCGAAGGCGACGGGTGCGCCCAGCAGTTCTGCGAGCCGCTCGGCGACCTGCTTCATGCTGAAGTCGGGGTTGGGCTTGCCCTTGGGGCGGCCCAGGTGGCTCATCAGGATGACGCGCGCGCCCCGCTCGACGGCGAACCGGATCGTCGGCAGGGCCATGCGGATGCGCAGGTCATTGGTGATCCGGCCGGTGGCCTTGTCCATCGGCAGGTTGAAGTCCACGCGCATGAGCACGCGCGCGCCGGCCAGCCTGTCTTCGAAGTCGCGGATCGTCTTCATGGTCGCCGTTCTCGTTCTGATGCCCATTGGACAGCCGGGGCGCCCCCTTGCGGGTCGGCGCCCCGGGTCCTCAACAGTTGCAGAGCAGCCTCGGGCCTGAGGCGTTACATGGCCGCAGCCTTGGCCATCAGGTCCACGACGCGGTTCGAGTAGCCCCACTCGTTGTCATACCAGGACACGACCTTGACCATCGTGCCGCCGATGACCATCGTCTGCTTGGCGGCGAAGACGGAACTGTGCGCGTCGCCGATGACGTCGCTGCTGACGATCGGGTCTTCGACGTAGCTCAGGATGCCCTTCATGGGGCCTTCCGCAGCGGCCCTCATGGCGGCGTTGACGGCCTCGGCCGTCGTGGCGGTCCCGAGTTCGGCCACCAGGTCGACCACCGAGCCGTCGGCGACCGGCACACGCAGCGCCAGGCCGTTCAGCTTGCCGTCCAGCGACGGGATGACCGAGCCGATCGCCTTGGCGGCGCCGGTGGAGGTCGGGATGATGTTCATCGACGCCGCACGGCCGCGGGCCAGGTCCGAGTGGAGCTGGTCGCAGGTGACCTGGTCATTCGTGAACCCGTGGCAGGTGGTCATCAGGCCGTGCTTGATCCCGAACTGGTCGTCGAGGACCTTGGCGACGGGGGCCAGGCAGTTGGTCGTGCACGAGGCGTTGGAGATGCAGGTGTGCTCGGCCTTCAGGGCCTGGTCGTTCACTCCCAGAACGATCGTTGCGTCGACGTTGTCCTTCGCGGGCACCGTCAGGAGCACCTTCTTCGCGCCGGCTTCGATGTGATCGCCGTAGCCGCCCTTCGGGCCGGAACGGGAACGGAACACGCCGGTGGACTCGACGGCGAAGTAGACGCCCATGTCGCCCCACGGCAGGGCCTTCGGGCTGCGCTCGCTGAGGACCGGAATCGTCTTGCCGTCCACGACCAGGTTCTCGCCCTGCACCTGGACCGTGCCCGGATAGCGCCCGTGCACCGTGTCATACTTCAGCAGGTAGCCCAGTGCCTCGGCGCTGCCCAGGTCGTTGACGGCCGCCACCTCGAAGCCCTCGCGCTGCATCATCGCGCGGAAGACGAGCCGACCGATTCTGCCGAATCCGTTGATTCCCACCTTGATCGTCATGCTCCACCGCTCCCTTCAGGTGTTTCGGATGCCCTGCTTCACCGCAGTTCTCTGGAGTGCACGCCGAACGCGACCCCACGGATGGGGCCTGCACACAGACACACTTCACCCCTCGGCGAAGACCCAACTATAGTGCAGCCGCCCGCCCGTGTCAAGTCCACCGGCGACGTCCGCCGCACGGGCGGACCGTCCCGCCGGAGCTTGCATTCCCGCCCCCTGCGTGGCACCCTGACTCCAGCGGCCGGCGCAGTCGGCGCGGCCGCCCCACCCTGAGAACGACGCGGAGGGATGAGGGGGGAGGGAGCGAACGATGACGACGGTGCCGGTCGACAAGGAGTCGGTCGCGTACTGCGGCCTCTACTGCGCGGCCTGCGGCGCCCACGTGAAGGGCCGCTGCCCGGGCTGCCACGATAACCAGAAGGCCGCGTGGTGCAAGATCCGCTCCTGCTGCCGGGAAAACGGCTACGCCACCTGCGCCGACTGTGCGACGTACGCCGATCCGCGCGAATGCCGGAAGTTCCACAACGTCGTGAGCCGCCTCTTCGGCCTCATCTTCCGTTCCGACCGCCGGGCCTGCATCCGGCGCATACGGGAGATCGGCCGAGCGGCTTATGCCGAGGGGATGGCGGCCGACGGCCGGCACGCCATGCGCCGTGGAGGCCAGGGCATCATGCTGTAAATGTGTCCACGGGGGAAAGGGCCAACGAATAGAGTGGCGGCTGGCGCCGTATACATGGCGGAAGCTGTTGTCCAAAGGAGGTAGGCGATGTTCACGTATATGCTCCGGCCGGTGCTTGGGTTCATCGAGTGGTGGTCGGGCCTGACTCCCTGGTTCCGGCTGGGCGTGCCAGTGGCCCTGCTTGCACTCTCCGGGATTCTGCTGGCGTTCGGCTACGTGTTTGTCGTCGGCTGGGGACTCGGGATTGTCTTGCTGCTGTTTTCCGGGCGATCCGACGCAGAGAAGAAGGGATACCATTTCTGAAAAGGGGGCGTCTCTGCACCGTCTGCCGGAGACCGAGGCCATAAGCTCTCTTGATGGCGGCGGTCGGCAGCCCGCAGAGGCTGATTCCTGCTGCTCAGCGGCCCCGGCTACAGCAGGTGTCCGCGCTTCTCGGCCGGGAGTTCGTTGGGGAAGCCGATGACCCGCTCACATGCGGCCCCCGCTTCGGCGGTGCGGTCCGCGAAGGCGGGGGAGAGGAAGACGTAGAGCTTCCAGAGCGCCTGGTGCTGTCGCTTGAGCACCTGCACCTCGTCGCTGTTCAGGTCCGAGAGGCGCGTCAGCGTCGCCTCGGGCACCAGGACGGGCACGTCGGCCTCCTTGAGCGCCATGCCGGCGGGCGCGCAGTAGATGGCCACGCGGTGCGGGGGCGCGCCGAGCGCGTCGGCGATGCGCCGCTCGGCCTGGTCCCGGGCGCCGTTCTCGTTGAGGTGGTGGCGGCGGACGGCATCCTCGACGGCGTCCTCTCCGATCTGGCGCGAGAGCATGTAGCAGCGCTTGAAGAGCCGCCGCATGCGGAAGCCGTCCAGAAGCTCGCGCAGTGCCTCATCGCCCCCGAACTCCCGCCCCAGGTGATGGAGCAGCGCCTCGTCGGTCAGGGTGCACAGGTCCGCCTCGGTCAGCCCGCCGGCCAGCGCCCGCTCCACGGCCTTCGAGATCATGACGCCGGCGGCGATCTTGGCGTGGTGGTAGTAGACGCGCTCGCTCAGGACGTAGCGGATGCGCAGCAGGTTGGTGACCTCGCTGAGGGCGTCGCGGCGGAAGAAGCCGTCGTGGCGCAGGTCGATCACCAGCCGGCCGTCGGCGATGCGGAAGTAATGGAAGACGCGCTCGTCGAAGTCGCGCGAGAGCCCGCAGAAGTAGTTGTCGCGCTTCAGGTAGTCGAGCAGGTCGGCGCAGATGGTGCCGCTGACGATCTGGCGCAGCCCCTCCAGCCTGGGCGGCACGGCCCGGCCGGGTTCGAGCAGTTGCAGCGCCAGGCGGCCTTCCTCGGTCGCCTCCAGGCGCTCGCGCAGCTCGCCGCCCCCCAGGAGAAGCCGAAACCGCGAACGGCTGTGGTCGTGGCGGTCCAGCAGCCGGCGCTCGTCCTCGAAGGTGTGGCCGAACGGGATGTGCGTGACGTCGTGCACGAGCGAGGCCAGGAAGACGGCGCGCTTGTGGACCTCAGGGAAGGCGAAGTCGCCCGAACGCTCGATCTGCTCCACGATGCGCTTGGCCATCCAGCAGGCGCCCAGGCAGTGCTCGAACCGCGTGTGCTGGGCGGAGGGGTAGACCTGGTAGGCGGCGCCGAGCTGGCGGATGCCCCGCAGGCGCTGCATCTGCGGGGTATCGAGCGCAGCCATCTCCCCCGGATCGAGGTAGATGTCCTTGTGGACGGCGTCGCGGAGCTTGCGCGCGCGCATGCGATGCCCCGGGATGGGATTGAAGGCCTGGGATTCGGGCATTCCCCGACGAATGCATGGGATTATACGGCACCGGGGCCGGCCTTACACGTGAAAGGGGCTTGACAACGGGGCGCGGGCGCCGGTAGAGTATTCCATGAGAATGAATACATTCATTTATGTGGAACATCCATGATCCAGGTTCTGAGCCGGGCGCTGGGGATACTCGAGGAGCTGTCGGCGCGGGAATCCGGCTCCGTCAAGGAGCTTGCAGCGTCCAGCGGGCTCAAGAAGAGCACGCTCTGCAACATCCTGAAGACGCTCGCGCAGCTCGGCTACGTGACGAGGTCGGGGCGCGGCACCTATCGGCTGGGGCCGAGGCTCGGGCAGATCGCCCGGCCGCAGCTTCAGAAGGAGGCCCTCGCTCGGTTCGGGCGTGAGGCGGTCCTGGCGCTGGCGGACGCCACAGGCGAGTCGGCCCAGCTCGTCGTGCTTCGCGACGGGGAGCGCTACGTGCTGGCCGAGACCCGCAGCCGGCATGACCTCATTGTGAACACGGTTGTGCTCGGCATCACGGCGGCCGGGTCGGCAACGGGCCGCGCGATCCTCGCCCACCGGGGCGAGGAGGAAGTGAGAGACGCCCTGCAGCGGGCGGGCGGCGAGGCAGAGCCCCTCGGGGCGCTGAAGGCCGCCCTGCAGGAGGTCCGAGAGAACGGGCTCTCGGAGTACCACCCGCGCGGCCGGGACGTGGTGGCGCTGGGCGTGCCCGTCTTCTGCGGTGCGGAGGCCGTGGCCGCCCTGGGCGTCTACCTGCCGAGTGTGCGTTTCCGCGGCAAGCACCGTGCGGACGTGATCGAGTCGCTCAGAAGGGCCGGGAAGAACCTGTCCGTCAGGCTTTCGTCGGAGGCAGGCGGGCAGGCGGCGTAGGAGAGACGCCCCGGCGTTCTGCAGGATCAGCAACAGGAAGAAGGAATCAGACGGATGGACAAGCAGAGGGTTCACGAGCCGGCACGGGATGTTGAGATCATCGAGTCAGCGGACGTGGTCGTGGTGGGTGGAGGTCCCGGCGGGATCCCCGCTGCGGTCGCCGCCGCTCGGGCGGGCGCGAAGACGGTGGTCATCGAGAGGTACGGCATCCTGGGCGGGCTGGCCACGACATGCCTCATGGGACCGCTCTTCGGCTACGCACCATTCGGGTACTTCGACTTCCATCAGGCGGGTTCGGAGAACCTCCTGGGCGGGATCCCGGTGGAGATCGTGCGGAGGCTCCAGCAGATCGGCGGCGCGCCGGATGACAACGCCATCGACTGGCAAGCGGTGAAGTTCGATCCGGAACTCTTCAAGTTCGTCGCAGACGACATCGTCGAGGAGTCCGGGGCGATCATCCTGCTCCACGCCTACACGGTGAACACGATCGTCGAGGACAGGAAGATCAAAGCGGTCGTCATCGAGAGCAAGTCGGGCCGGCAGGCGGTGACGGGCAAGGTGTTCATCGACGCCACGGGCGACGGCGACGTCGCGTTCTTCAGCGGTTGCTCCTATGCCAAGGGGCGGGAGGCGGACGGCGCCATGCTGGCATTCGGGTCCAGGTTCCGGATCGGCGGCCTCAGGCCCAGGACGCCTGAGGAGAAGCAGCAGTGCATCGATCTCTCGAAGGAAGTCATCGCCAGTGACGAGGTCCACATGCTGTCGGCCAGTGACTTCGAGGAGTGCGGCTCGTCGGTGCGCCCGAACGAGAGCACGCCCGACATCACCCGGCGTATGGGCGACGGCACCGACATGCGGGACCTCACGCGCGGCGAGCTGCAGATCCGCAAGGACACGATGGACATCCTGAACTTCCTGAAGGAGAAGGTGCCCGGCTTCGAGTCCTCGTATCTCATCGACACGCCCTTCGGGGTCGGCGTGCGGGAGACGCGGCAGATCGCGGGGAAGTACACCCTCACCACCGACGACGTGGCCAAGGTAAGGAAGTTCCCGGAGACGACCGTCGCCCGAGGCTGCTGGTTCTTCGACATGCACTGCCCGCTCGGACGCTGCTATCCGGGGAACGATTTCACCTCGGCGGTCTGCACCAAGCGCTGCAAGATGGCGCCCAACTGCATCATGAAGACCAGTTACGAGGACCATCTCCTCGACGACCCCTACCTGCCCAAAGGCGAGTATTACGACATCCCCTACGGGTGCCTCGTGGCGCAGGACATCGACAATCTCCTCATCTCGGGCCGCTGCGTTTCGGCCTCACACGAGGCCATGTCTTCGCTGCGCGTGATCGGCACCTGCTTCGCCATCGGCGAGGCGGCCGGCGTTGCGGCGGCGTGGAGCGCGGATCAGGACATCCGCCCCGAGGAGGTCAACGTAAGCGCATTGCAGAACCAGCTTCGCGACCAGGGGGTGCCGCTATGACAACGGAGCCGGCCGGTGCGTGGGAACGGCTCAACCCGGGGATGTTCGATGAAACCCCGGGCACGGTCGGCCGCCACACAAGAGACGTCGCCGCCTTCGTGAGTCGGGTCGACTATGACGACCTGCCGGCTGGGGTGGTGACGGACACGAAGCACCTCATCCTCGACACCATCTCCTGCGCCCTGACCGGCCGGGACGTGGCCTCCGCACGCATCACCAGGGAGGTCAGCAACTACCTCGGCGGCGGTGCGCAGGCAAGCGTGATCGGCACGCGGGACCGGACGTCGCCGCCGCTCGCCGCGATGGTGAACGCCAAGATGGCCAACGCCATCGACCTGGACGACTGCTTCATGAACATTGCGCACTTCGCTCCGCAGGCCACGATGGCGCCGCTGGCACTCGGTGAATCGCTGCATCGCTCGGGCCGGGAGGTGATCGTCGCGGTGGCCGCCGGCTACGAGGTGGCGGCGCGGATCGCGCTGGCCGCCAACTTCTGGAAGGTCACCGGCCAACTGGTCTACGGCGGCGGCAGCGAGCGGCTCGTGTTCGGGGCGAACGTCTTCGGCGCAGCGGCGGCTGCCGTCAAAGCGCTCGGGCTGGACGAGCAGGCGGCCGCGACCGCGCTCGGCGTGTGCGGCTACTTCGCGCCTTCCCTCATCCGGAGCAGCGAATCGGCGCTGGAGCCGCCGACTTATGGCGATGCGGGCTACATGGCAAAATACTGCGACGCCGGATGGTCCACCTTTACCGGCGTCATGAGCGCCGTCTACGCCAAGACGGGCTTCGTCGCCAACCGGCACTCCCTGGACGGCCGGCACGGATACATGAGGATTATGGGCGGCGAGGGCGTCAACGAGGACATGCTCACGCACGGCCTCGCCCGAGACCAGGAGCATTGGTGCGTGTCCGACTCGGCCCTGAAGACCCACCCGTGCTGCAAGTACGTACACACGCCGCTGCACCTGTTCCTCGAACTCGTCGAGGAGAACGGGCTCCGCGTCGAGGACATCGAGAGGGTGACCGTGCACCTGCGCCCGTCGCACGCGATGGGCTTTGCGGACCAGACCGTGCAGGTCATGCAAGGGATCCCCTGCACGCACAACATCCCCTACAACCTGGCCATGGCGGCGTTCGGGATGACGCCGACCCACGAATGGCATGCCGAGGGCAATGCGGACGACCCGAAGGTGCGGGCGTTCATGCGGAAGGTGTTCACGCAACCCTCGGGCGAGGCGCCCCGGACGGGCGTGGAGGACATTCGGGCCTGCGGCTTCCCCAAGAGGATCTTCTCCCAGGTGGATGTCCAGTGTGCCGGGAAGGCCTTCAGCAAGAGCGCGGACCGGGTCAAGGGAGACCCCTGGTGGGAGGAAACGAAGTTCACCGACCGGGACCGCTTCGACAAGCTCACGCGGTGCGCCGCCGGGACTCTGGGCAGGGAGCGGACCGAGGCCGTGTGGGAGTGTATCATGGGTCTCGAAGACACCGCCGACGTCGCGGCGCTCGCCGAACTGCTCAGGCCGTGAGCACGACGCAGCGCAGGGCGTCGTGGAAGAGGCCGCGCAATGCGCGGAGAGACGAGCGGTCCACAACTACCGGAGGATCTCAATGACTGCCGCCTCGCAGCTTCAGGTCGTCCCCCCGGACCCCAAGGTCCACCTGCCCTGCCATCTTGACGCGGCGTGTAGATGGGGCGTTCTGGGCTTTGCCGGGAGGTCGGGCCATGGCAGGTAAGGTCGCTGTGATCGGTGCTGGGAGCGCGTTTGTCGCCGGCATCCTGAACACGCTCGCCGAGCGTGCCGATGAGATGGCCGGGTGGTCCGTCGTGCTGGAGGACGTGAAGCCCGAACGGCAGGAGACGATGCTGGCACTCGGGCGGAACCTGTTCCGCGCGCGCGGCGCGGACATCGAGATCAGCGCGACGCTCGACCTGGACGAGGCCCTGACGGACGCGGACTTCGTCATCACGTGCTTCCGCATCGGCGGGTTCGAGGCGCTGAACCTGGACGTGTCCATCCCGCTCAAGTACGGCATCTACGGCGACGAGACCTCCGGGCCCGGCGGCATCTTCTTCGCCTGCCGCACCATCCCCGTCGTCGTGGACATCGCCAAGCGCATGGAGCGGCTCTGCCCGGACGCCGTGCTGGTCAACTACGCGAACCCCACCTCGTTCGTCGCCGACGCCGTGCGCCGCCAGAGCACGATCGAGGAGATATCGATCTGCAGCGGCTTCATGGGCGTGGCCGGGCTGGTCGAGCAGTTCCTGGGAATCCCGCGCGAGAAGGTCGTGCCGATCACGGCGGGCGTCAACCACTACACCTGGCTCCTGCATGCCTACGTGGACGGCAAGGACGTGGCGCCTGAGCTGCGTGAGAAGCTCATCGTGTCCGACACGAGCAAGTCCTCCTTTGGCTGGCAGCGCACGGTCGAGCTGGCCAGGATCTACGGCATCGTGCCCATCCCGGGCGGCCACATGGTGGACTACTTCTGGCGCCGCGAGTCGGTCGAGCACGCGCGCGAGAGCGGCCACTGGGGCCTGGCGAAGCCGGCCGGCGGCGGACGCAGCGTCGTGTGGGATCACTACGAGGCGCTCGCGAAGGCGGACGACCCGCGGTTCGACATGGACATCCCCGGCCTGCCGCACCTGGTAGGCACGGTGAGCGACCTGGCCGTCGACCTGGTCATCACGATCGCGAACGACGACCGCAAGGTCTTCGCCGTGAACATGCCGAACAACGGGCAGATCACGAACATGCCGCGTGGCGAGATCGTCGAGTCATCGGCGCTGGTGGGCGCGTTCGGGGCGATCCCGTTCGCGGTCGGCGACCTGCCGGACTTCGTGCTGCCGATGACCGAGATGCTGGCGCGCAGCCGCAAGCTGGCGGTGGACGCGGCGTTCAGCGGCGACCGCGACAGGCTGCTCTACGCCCTGATGGCCGACCCGCTCGTGGACTCGCTGCCGCAGGCGCAGCCCATGATGGACGAGATGCTGGCCGCGCAGGCGCAGTGGCTCCCGCAGTTCGCGTGAGGCAGCAACGGATCTACCACGAAGGAAGTCATCGCCAGCGACGAGGTCCACAAGCTGTCGCGGTGCGCCGCCGGGACTCTGGACAGGGAGCGGACCGAGGCCGTGTGGGAGTGTATCATGGGCCTCGAAGACACCGCCGACGTCGCGGCGCTCGCCGAGCTGCTCAGGCCGTGAGCGCCGAACGCCGCCGGCGGAAGCACGTTCACCACAGCAGAGAGGGAACCGCATGGGCGCCGCCCCCGAACTCCAGGTCGTTGCGCCGGATCCGAAGGTCCACCTGCCCGAGATGTACGAGATGTGCGCCAAGGTTTTCAGCAAGCCCGAGCGCCACGCAACCTTCCTCGAATGGTGCAGGAACGCCTACATCGGGAACTCGCACTACGACTGGAACACGGCGACGATCGGCATCCTGGACGGGCGCATCGTCACGCACTACGGCATCTGGGGCTACGTGATGCGCATCGGCTCGGCGCGCATCCGCAAGACGGGCGTCGGGCTCGTGGCCACCCACCCCGACTACCGCAAGCGCGGGCTGATGACGCTGACGGCCAACCGCAGCATGGAGCTGATGCGCGAGAACGGCTACGACATGTCCACCGTCACCGGCATCGCCCACTACTACGACCGCTTCGGCTACGTGCCGGCCTGGAACGTCACGGACTACAGCGTCGAGGCGCACCACCTGCCGGACGAGAAGCCCGGCGTCCGCATCCGCACGTTCGAGCCGGGCCATCACGCCGATCTGGCGAAGCTCTACAACCGCCGGAACGCGCGGCGCACGTGCACCGTCATGCGGCCCACGTTCCTGAAGAACCAGCGGCCCGGTCAGTGGTTCGGCTATCGCTGGAACGACACCGACGGCAAGCTCGCGGGCTACGTCATCGTCTCGAAGGAAAAAAGCACCCTCCGCGCCCTCGACTGGGCGGGCAACGACGCCGACACGTTCGCCGTGCTCTGCTCGCTCGTTCGGAAGCACGGCAGCGAAATCCTGGCCTTCAAAGGCATGCACTACGACGACCCGCTGCGTACGCGCGTGATCGGGCAGTTCTGCGCCACAGCCACCACGCGCTACCGCAGCACCGGCGGCCCGATGATCACAACGATCAACCTGGCCTCCACGCTCACGAAGCTGGCCGGCGAGTTCTCGAGGCGCCTGAAGGACTCATCGGCCGCCGACTGGCAGGGAAGCCTGGTCATCGCCGACGCCAACGAGAAGGCCACGCTCCTGATCGACCGCTCGAAGGTTGAGGTGGGACCGCCGGCCCGCACGAAGCACTCCATCTCCGGCGGGAATCACATCGCGCGGCTCCTCATCGGCTCCGACGAGCCCGGCGAGGTCGTCAAGGACGCCGGCATGAGGCTGATGGGCGACGCCCGGCGCCTGGTCGAGGTGCTCTTCCCCAACAACCATCCCACCCAGGGGCAGTGGGACCACGTCTGACGTCGGAAACGGGACGACGGGGGCGTCACGGGGCCGTCGCGTCGGGTTCGTCGTCCGCCCGGGGGGCCTCCTCGGCCGACGCCGTCGGCTCGGGAGCGGTCGGAGTGTCGACCCCGGCCTTGTCGACGGACGGCGCAGAGCCCGGCCGGTTCGCGGCGAGCCGGTCGAAGTCGGCCCGCTTGGGCAGGTCCTTGATCGAGCGGAGGCCGAAGACCTCCAGGAAGTGCTTCGTCGTGCCGTAGAGGAGGGGGCGGCCCAGCTCCTCGCTGCGGCCGACCACCTTGATGAGCCGCCGGCCGGCGAGGGCCCGCAGGATCGAACCGGCCTGCACGCCGCGGATATCGTCGACCTCGGCGCGCGTGATCGGCTGGCGGTAGGCGACGACGGCGAGCGTCTCCAGGGCGGCCTTGCTGAGGGTCTCCTGGCGCTGCTGGGTGTTCAGGCGGCCGATCCAGGGGGCGTATTCGGGGCGCGTGAGCATCTGGAAGCCGCCGGCGATCTCTTCCAGCGAGAAGGCGTGTCCGCCCTCGTCGTACTGGCGCTTGAGTTCCTTCAGGGCCGCGCGCACCTGCCGGCCGTCGGCCGTCCCGGCGGCCTCGCTCAGCCGCCGGACGCTCACGGGACGGTCCGTGCTGAAGAGCAGCGCTTCAACGATCGCCTTCAGTTCGGACAGATCAGTCGAATCGGTCGAATCAGTCGGATCGAGCGGCTCCCCGTCCTCGTCCGCCTCGGGGCCTTGGGCCGGCTCGGCGGCTTCCGGCTCCTCGGGCTGGTCGTCCGCGGCGGGTTCCTGCACGGGATGTTCGGCCGGCACTTCCTGGTCGCTCATCGGCCGTAGACCTCCGCCGTGCGTTCGATGATACGTCCCACGGCATTGCGGACGGCCAGCGTGGTCGCCTCGCTGGTCCTCGTGGCGCCCGTCACGGCCGCGATCCGGTCGGTGTCCTTCCGCGTCTCCACGACCAGATCGCTGAGCCGCTTGCCGGAGAACTGGTCCTGGAACCATGGACGCCGCTCCGCCGGTCTCGCCCCGGCGAGCGCGCCCCAGACGGACACGTCCTTCTCGACGGCCCGGATGTTCTCGCCCAGGCCCGGAGTCTCACCACTCTCGAACACGGCCATGGCGTGGATGACGGGGTCGGCGGCCAGCGCACCGTTCGGCGAGTCGGCACGCACGGACACGATGACCTCGACGGTACTCTGGTAGCCCTTGGCCTCGCCCCTAGCGGCGTAGAGGGTCCGCCCGTCGTCGCGGCAGACGTATACTTTGTCCTCGTCGGCGACGTCCTGCGCGTAGGCGCCCACCGTGCCGTACTCGTCCGCTTCGCCCAGAACGGCCTGCAGCGCCTGCCGGAACGCCCTGGCCATGTTCTCTTCGATGTCGGATTTCATGGCCTGGTAGAGCGCGGCGACGCCGAGCCCGCTGACCAGGCAGATAGCGGCGAGCACGATGACGGCGGTGGGCGGCCGGCGCGATCCGGGCCTCGCCTGCAGATCCTCAGTCATGTTCCCCTCGGAGAGGCTTTCGGGGTCCGCGAGCCGTACACCCGCGGGCGGACCCAGCGGTCGATCAGCGGCGTCGCCGTGTTCATGAGCACGATCGAGTAGGCGACGCCTTCGGGATAGCCGCCGTAGCGGCGGATCAGAGAGACAAGCAGCCCGCAGCCGACGGCGAAGATCGCCCGGCCGGCCGGAGTGACGGGCGTTGTGACCAGGTCGGTCGCCATGAAGAACGCCCCGAGGACGAGCCCGCCGCTCAACACATGATAGAGCGGGTCGCGGGCCCACGCGGGGGCGTCCTGCCCGGCCGGCAGCAGCCAGGTGAGGGCGAACACCGTGCCGATGTAGCAGACGGGGATGCGCCAGTCGATGATCCGGCGGGCGATCAGGAACAGGCCGCCGACGATCAGGGCCGCCTTGCACGTCTCGCCGATGCAGCCGGGGACGCCGTTGCCGGCCAGGAGGTCGAGGTACGACCACGCCCGGCCGGCCGTCTCCCCGGCCAGCGGGGAGGCTGCCGTGACCGCGTCGGCCGCCGCACGCCCCCACAGGGCGCGCGGGACCGGCCAGGAGGCCAGGCTGATCTGCGTGGGATACGCGAACTGCAGGAAGATGCGCCCGACCAGGGCGGGGTTCCACACGTTGTTGCCGAGTCCGCCGAACGTGTGCTTGGCGATGGCGATCGCGAACGCTCCGCCGACCAGGGGCACGTACGCGCCCACGCCGGCCGGCAGCACCATGGCCAGCAGCAGGCCCGTGATGAGCGCGCTGCCATCGGCCGCGTGCGAGAGCGGCCTGCCGCGGATGCGCAGGCAGGCCAGCTCGGCCACCTCGCAGGCGACGATGCTCAGGACGTAGACCTTCAGCGCGGCCGGCCCGAAGGCGTAGAGGCTCACGGCGACGGCCGGCAGAAGCGCGGCGACCACCGTCCACATGATCCGCTCGACGGAGTCGGGGTGCCGCACGTGCGGGGACGAACTGACCACAAGCTGCGATTCCATGGCTATCCTTTGCACATGCGGGGGCGCGTCCGCTCAGCTCTTCCTGGCCTGCTGCTGCTTGCGGCGGCGGAGTTCGGCCTTGCCGAACTTGACCATGTGGACGATCCGCCGCCCCGCCGGGCAGACGTAGGCGCAGCAGCCGCACTCCTTGCACTCGAGCATCCCGTACTCGACGGCGGCGTCCCAGTCGTGCCGCTCCATGGCGATGCTCATCTCGCCCGGCATCAGGCCCAGCGGACAGTGCTGCACGCAGCGCCCGCACCGGATGCAGTCGCGCTGCGGCGGCACGGAGACGGCGCGGCGCACCAGGATGCAGCCGTTGCCCTTGATCAGTGGCACGTCGAGCGTGCCCTGGGCGAGGCCCATCATGGGGCCGCCCAGGATGACCTGGTTGGCGTCCTCCCGCAGGCCCTGCCGGCACACGATGTCGCCGACGTTCGTGCCGATGCGCTCGATGAAGTTCCCGGCGTTCTCGACGCCGTCGCCCGTCACGGTCACCGGGCGTTCGATCAGGGGCCGCCGGAAGCGCACCGCGTCGCGGATGGCGATGGCCGTGGCAACGTTGTGCACGAGGCAGCCGACGTCGCCCGGCAGGCCGCCCTGGCTGGGCACTTCCCGGCCCGTGACGGCCGTGATGAGCTGCTGCTCGGCGCCCTGCGGGTATTTCACCCGGAGGGGGACGACGCGCAAGTCCGGGTCGCCCGCAAGAGCCCGTTCGAACGCCTCGACGGCGTCCGGCTTGTTGAGTTCGATTCCCACGTAGCCGTTCGAAGCACCGACGATGCGCATGATCAGGCGCAGCCCGTCGATGATGTCCTCGGTGCGCTCGATCATCAGCCGGTGGTCGACGGTGACGAACGGCTCGCATTCGGTGCCGTTGATGAACACGTCCGTAACGGGCATGTCGGGCGGCGGGCTGAGCTTGACGTGCGCAGGGAACGTGGCGCCGCCCAGGCCCACGATGCCGCACTCCTGCACCAGTTCAACCATCCGCTTCGCGTCCATGGCCTCGACGTCCTGCGGCTCGTTCAGGCCGTCGGCCCACCGCTCCTCGCCGTCGCTCTCGATGATGACGGCCGGGACGCGGGCGCCCGTGACCGAGAAGATGCGGTTCTCAACCGCCCGAACGGTCCCGCTGACGGGCGCGTGGGCGTTGGCGCTGACAAAGCCCCGGGCCTGGCCGACGATCTGCCCCTTGCGCACCCTGTCCTTCTTGTCCACCACGGGTGCGGCGGGCGCGCCGATGTGCTGGGCCATCAGGACGGCGACTTCGGCGGGGGGATCGGAGGCCGCCAAAGGCATTCCGCTTGTGCGGGCCTTGCCATCGGCGGGGTGCACCCCGCCCCGGGGGAACGTGCGTGTTTTGGTGTCTGTAGCCATTGGGGACGCAGGGGTCTTCAGGGTGTCGGGCAATGGGCGCGGAGGGCGCGGCCGATCTGGCGCACGGCCTGCTGAAGGCGCTGCTTCTTCTCGACGATGGCCATGCGCACGAACCCGTCGCCGGCCGCGCCGAAGGCCGATCCCGGGGCGATGGCCACGTTGGCCTCGTTCAGCAGCATCGTGCAGAACTCGACCGAGCCCATGGCGCGGAGCGGCTCGGGCAGCGGGGCCCAGACGAACATGCTGCCGCGGGGGCTCGGCACGTCCCACCCGTACTGGGCCAGACCACGACAGAGCACGTCGCGCCGTTCCTGGTAGATGGCCGCCTGCCTCGCCACGTGGTCGGCGCAGTCGCGCAGCGCGATGATCGCCGCGATCTGCACGGGCATGAACAGGCCGTAGTCGTAGTAGCCCTTCACGCGCGCCAGGGCCTGGACGATGTCGCGGTTCCCCACGCAGAAGCCCACGCGCCAGCCCGCCATGTTGAAGCTCTTGGACAGGGTGGAGAACTCGACGCCCACGTCCTTCGCCCCGGGCGCCTGGAGCAGGCTGGGCGCGCGATAGCCGTCGAACGTGACGTGGCTGTAGGCGAAGTCGTGCATGATGACGATGTCGTGCCGGCGGCCGAACTCCACGGCGCGCTCGAAGTACGGCGGCTCCACGGTCAGCGCGGTGGGGTTGTGCGGAAAGTTCAGGATCAGCATCTTGGGCTTCGGCTCGATGGTCGGCACCAGGTCGTCCAGCCGGTCGAAGAACTCGGGCGTGTCGCCCACGGGGACGTTCACGAACCTGCCGCCGGCGAACGCCACGCTGTAGAGGTGCGGCGGGAAGGCGGGCACCGGCACGATCACGGTGTCGCCGTGGTCCACGAGCGCAAGGCTCAGGTGCGATATGCCTTCCTTGCTGCCGATGGTGCAGATGACCTCCGTCTCCGGGTCGAGTTCGACGCCGTACTCGCGGTCGTAGAAGGCGGCCACCGAGCGTTTCAGGTTGGCGATGCCGTCCGCACTGACGCTGTATCGGTGGTTCCGGGGCTGCCGGGCGACCTCGATCAGCTTCTCGACGATAGGTTCCGGGGTGGGGTCGCTCGGGTTGCCCATGCCCAGGTCGATGATGTCGATGCCCTCGCGACGACGCGCGAGCTTCGTCGCATTCAGCCTGCCGAACACGTATTCGGGCAGGTCCGCAATCCGCTTCGCCAGCTTCGCCTTCATGGCTGCCTCAATCCAGCGTGACTCTGATCTCTGCCTCGGCCTTGAGCTTGATCAGCAGGGCGCGGCTGCGCGCACGCGCCTTGCGCAGCCGCAGTTCCCGTTCCAGAGACGAGCGCACGGACTCCAGGGGCGGCGCCTCGGCGGGGGAAGTACGATCAAGGAGTTGTATTATACGATACCGCCCCCCCTCTTTAAAGATACCGCTCACCTCGCCCCGCCCCAGCCCCTGCGCGTGCGGCCAGTACGGGTGTTCGGGCCTCACGACGACCTCCGGGGCCCCCTCCATCCAGAGCCCCGGGCCGACCATCTCGGTGCGCGCCACCAGGTCCGGCTCGATGCCCATCGCCAGCTTGCGATACATCTGCTCGGCCCGGATCGCGTTCTCCGCCGTCAGCTCCTTCACCACGATGCGCTCCCCGTGCAGTTCCCGGTGCGCGGCCAGGATCTCGGCCTCCGAGACGGCCGCCTCGCCGTCGACCATCATCTCCGCCAGCAGTGTGGCGCGCACGTCGGCGGGATCCACCAGGCGGTTCACGAGTTCGGCCCGGAACTCCTCCGGCGTCAGGCCCGAGCGCAGCAGCCGGCGCTCCAGCGCGTCGCCGTCCCCGCCGCCCTGTGCGGCCTGGTTCGCCTGGAGCTGCTCGGCGATCCGGTCCAGCCGCGTCCGGTAGACCTCGTCCGGCACGCTCAGTCCCCGCCGCTCCGCTTCCTGGAAGATCAGCGTCCGCTCCAGGTAGGGTTCGAGCATCGAGCGCCCGTACTCCTGGACGAGCACCTCGGCGAAGTCGTCGCGGGCGACCGCTCGCCCGTTGACGAACGCCGCGGCATCCGTCCCCAGAGGGGCGGGCCGCGCCGGATCGGCCGACAGGTTGAGGATGATCACGGCCCGCGCGTGCAGATCGGCCAGGAGACGTTCATAGGCCCCGTCGGACTGCAGGACGACGGCCTCGGCCTGCAGGAGGTCCGCGACGTCCTCGAACGGCTCCGCCGCCGCCGAAACCATGCCGAGCGCCCTCACCACGTGCCACTGGCCGGCCTCCTCGAACAGCGTCAGCCCGCCCTCGGGCACCTCCGCCAGCGCCCGGCCGAGCCGGGACGTGACGGGCACGGGCCGGATGCGCCCGTTGTGCGCGACGCCGGGCCGGTCCAGGCTGTAGCGGATGACGGCTTCGGTCCAGAACTCCGGCCTCTCCTGCAGGACGCGCAGCAGCTCCTCCGCCTGCCGCTGCGTCGACACGACGATGTGCGCGGCGCAGCGGCGCGCGCCCCGCGTCCACTCGTACCGCCGGCGAAGTGCGGCCTCGCTCAGGTCCAGGCCGGGCTCGAGGATCCTTTCGGCCAGATGCCGCGCACGCAGCGCGTTGGGAGAGATCGTGCGCGCCAGCTCGTCGCGCAGCGCGGCCGGCTCCCACCCGCGTCGCCGGGCCGACTCGCTGAACTCCTGCGGGCTCAGGCGGGCGTTATCGATCACGGCCTGCATGCGCAGGTGGACGTCGAGTTCGTGCCGCGCCGCCAGATCCTCCTCGGTCACCCGGATGCCCCGGCGCTCGGCCTCCTGCTCGATCAGCGTCCAGTCGAGGTAGGTCTCGATGGCGCTCGGGCCGAGGGAGCGCACGAGCGCAAGCCCGAACTCCCGCCGCGAGAGCGCCTGACCGTTGACGAGCGCCACGGTATCGGCACGGGCACGGGCGGGGAGCACGAAGGCGAGCAGAACGGCCGGCAGCAGCCAGACGCGGGACGGCATCGGCAGGTCCCCAAAGAGCCGGGGCCGCGGCGGCCCCCATTCACACCATTCCGGCGAACCCGAGGAACGCCATGGCCATCATGCCGGTGCAGATGAAGGCGATGGGCATGCCGCGCAGGGGCGCCGGCACGTCCACGCGCGCCAGGCGCTCCCGCACGCCGCTCATGAGCAGCATGGCGAGCGTGAACCCCAGGCCGGCACAGATGCCGCGCCAGGAGGCCGCCAGCAGGCCGGCGCCGACGGTCATCGCGGCGAACTCCTCCGGCGCGTCCGACGTGTTCAGCAGCGCCACGCCCATGACGGCGCAGTTCGTGGTAATCAGCGGCAGGTAGATGCCCAGCGCCTGGTAGAGCGACGGCAACCGCGCGCGCATAAACAGCTCCAGGAGCTGTACCAGCGCCGCGATGACGAGGATGAACATCGGTGTCTTGAGCGCCAGCGCCAGGCCGGACGGGAGCAGCAGGAGTCTGTAGAGCAGGAACGTGACGAAGCTGGCCAGGAACATCACGAACGTGACGGCCGCCCCCATGCCGACGGCGCTCTCCGTCTTCTGCGTCACGCCGATGAACGGACACAGCCCCAGGAAGCGCGCCAGCAAGAAGTTGCTGACGAAGATGGCCGAGAACGCGATGCTGAAGAACTGCCCGATGTCCATGTCGTCTGCCCTATGCGGAGGAACGCCTCATGCGCAGCCAGTTGAAGAACCCCAGCAGGAGCCCCAGCACCAGGAATGCGCCCGGCGCCTGGATCAGGATGCTGGCCGGCACGTAGCGCACGGCCCACGAGGTCGGCAGCCAGGGGTAACCCCAGATCGTGCCGCTGCCGAGCACCTCGCGGATGCCCGCCACCAGGCACAGCGCCAGCGTGTACCCCAGCCCGATGCCCAGGCCGTCCAGCACCGAGCGCAGCACCCCGTTCTTGTAGGCAAAGGACTCCGCCCGGTAGAGGATGATGCAGTTGACGACGATCAGCGGGATGAAGATGCCCAGGCTGGCGTTCAGCTCCGGAGGCAGCTTGCCCTTGAAGACGATCTCGACCATCGTCACGAACGAGCCGATGATGACGATGAAGCACGGGATCCGCACCTCCGGCGGGATGACGTGCCGCAGCAGGGCCACCATCGCATTGGCGCAGACGAGCACGAAGATGACGGCCACGCCCATGGCGACGGCGTTCTGAAGCGACGTCGTAACGGCCAGGGTGGGGCAGAGGCCGACGGCCAGAACGAAGACGGCGTTCTGCTCGAACACGCCCTTGGTGAACTCGCCGGGCAGGCTGCGTTCGGGCATCGCGGGGACTCCTCGGGGGGGCTCGGTCGACGCGCTCAAAGGGCGCCACTATACCAGATCGCGACGCGGCGACTCAAGTCCGGCAGCGGCGACCCGCCTGCGCACCTTCCCCGCACGGGCGAAGGTCCGTCCGGCAACCGGGCGCGGCCGCGCTCAGGCCGGGAGGGGCGCAATCAGCAGGCCGGCAAAGTCGGCCGCGAGCAGCAGCGGCCAGAGCACCCAGCAGAGCATCGCCGCGTAGGTCATCTCCAGTGCGAACGGCGCCCAGACCAGGTCGATGAGGAACACCACCGCCATGGCAGCGGGAAGCGCCAGGAAGACGGCCAGCAGCGCCACGGCGACGGGGATGCTCAGCGCCCACCAGACGGCCAGCGTCGCCGCGGTCGCCACGGGCACGAACAGCCCGCCGCAGATCGCCATCACGACGCGGCGCTGCCGGGTGAAGGCCACGGCCGCAGCCCCGAACAGGGCCAGCGCCAGCACGGTCAGTGACTGCTCCATCGGCTCGTCCCGCATCTACCGGTTCATGCGGCCTTTGCCGGGCCGCACCTCACTCGTCGAGCGTCCCCGGCCGAAGGCCCGTCGGGAGCGGCGCGGGACGTTCGCACGTGCTCCCGAGTTCCACGTGGCGGCCCGTCTTCGCCGACTCCAGGAATGCCTGCATGGCGTCGAGCACGTGGAAGGCCATGTCGCCGTTGGCCCGGTGCGGGCGCCCCGACCGGATCGCGTTGGCCAGGTCGGCCACGCCGAGGCCGCGGCTGTTCTCGTCGTTGCTGTGCGTGTGCGGGATCTCTTCCCAGTCCCCGGCGTCCGGGCGCCAGAGGCTGACCGTGCCGCCGAAGGTGTTCGGGTCCGGCACGCTGAGCGTTCCCTCGGTGCCGAACACCTGGATGCGTGGCACGCGTGCCGCGTAGACGTCGAAGCTCGTGATGATCGTGCCCACGGCGCCGCACTCGAAGTCGATCGAGCCGGCGATGTGCGTCGGCGTGTTGACCTTGATGATCTCGCCGCGGTGCGGTTCGCTGCCGATCACGCGCTCGGGGAAGGATATCTGCGCCATGCCCGTCACGCGCCGGATCGGGCCGACCAGGTTGACCAGGGCGGTCAGGTAGTAGGGGCCCATGTCGAACATGGGGCCGGCGCCCGGCTGGTAGAAGAAGTTCGGGTCCGGGTGCCAGTTCTCCATCCCGCGGCCCATCATGAACGCGACGGCGGCAACCGGCCGGCCGATGCGCCCGTCCTCGATGACCTTGCGGCAGGTCTGGATGCCGGCGCCGAGGAACGTGTCCGGCGCGCAGCCCACGCGCACGCCGGCCTCCCGGGCGGCGGCCACCACGCGCGCGCCGTCCTCGCGCGAGGTCGCCAGAGGCTTCTCGGTGTGCACGTGCTTGGCGGCCGCCACGGCGGCCAGCTCGATCTCGGCGTGCACGGCCGGGGGCGTCAGGTTCACGACGATGTCCACGTCCGGATCGGCCATCAGATCCTCGGTCGTGCAGACGCGCGGCACGCCGAACTCCTCGGCCCTCGCCGCGGACCGCTCCGGGATGATGTCCGCGCACGCGACGACTTCGAGGTTCTCGAAGAGCTGCTGCGCGTTCTTCAGGTAGATGCCGCTGATGTTGCCGCACCCGACGATTCCCAGCCTCGTCTTCCGCCCTGCCATAACGTCTCCTTCCGTGAGTCGCACACCGGATTCGGCTTTGTCTGAGAATTCCTCTGGCTCCGGCCGACGACGAATTCTCAAACAGAGCCCAGCGCAGAATCATAGCCGCGAGCCGCGGAGGATACAACGGCGGCCGGCGCTCCACAAGGGGCGCGTGCCGTCCCCGCCGGCGCCCGAGAGGCCGAACACCAGTCCCGGCCGGTTCGGTGCCATCGACCCGCGGGGCGAGACGCCCCGGGACGCTAACGGCGCAGAACGGCGGGGCATGAGTGGGAGCCCCTCAATCGTCCAGCGTGCCCGGCCGAAGGCCTGTGGGCAGCGGCGCCGGGCGCTCGCACGTGCTCTCGATCTCGACGTGCCGGCCGGTCTCGGAGGCCTCCAGGAATGCCTGCATGACGTCCAGCACGTGGAAGGCCAGGTCACCGTTGGCCCGGTGGGCGCGGCCCGAACGGATAGCGGCGGCCATGTCGGCCACACCGAGGCCGCGGCTGTTCTCGTCGTAGGTGTGCGTGAGCGGCACGTCCTGCCAATCCTCCGCGTCCGGACGCCAGAGGCCGACCGGGCCGCCGAACCCGTTGGGATCGGGCACCGTGAGCGTGCCCTCGGAGCCGAACACCTGGATGCGCGGCACGCGTGCCGCGTAGACGTCGAAGCTCGTGATGATCGTGCCCACGGCGCCGCACTCGAAGTCGATCGAGCCGGCGATGTGCGTCGGCGTGTTGACCCTGATGATCTCGCCGCGGTGCGGCTCGCTGCCGATCGTGCGCTCGGGGAAGGAGATCTGCGTCGAACTCGTCACCCGGCGGACCGGGCCGATCAGGTTGACGAGGGCGGTCAAGTAGTAGGGGCCCATGTCGAACATGGGACCGCCGCCGGGTTGGTAGTAGAAGTCCGGGTCGGGGTGCCAGCTCTCGTGCCCGTGGTTCATCATGAAGGCGATGGCGGCGACGGGGCGGCCGATGCGGCCCTCGTCGATCAGCTTGCGGCACGTCTGGATGCCGGCGCCGAGGAACGTGTCCGGCGCGCAGCCCACGCGCACGCCGGCCTCCCGCGCGGCGGCAACCACGCGCGCCCCGTCCTCACGGGTCGTCGCCTGGGGCTTCTCCGTGTAGACGTGCTTGCCCGCGTCGATGGCGGCCATCTGGACCGGCACGTGCGTCGCGGGTGTCGTCAGGTTCACGACGATGTCCACGTCCGGGTCCGCCACCAGTTCCTCGGCCGTGCAGACGCGCGGCACGCCGAACTCCTCGGCCCTCGCCGCGGACCGCTCCGGGATGATGTCCGCGCACGCGACCACCTCGATGGCCTCGAAGAGCTGCTGCGCGTTCTGCATGTAGATGCCGCTGATGTTGCCGCATCCGACGATGCCCAGCCTGGTCTTCCGCTCCGCCATGTCGTCTCCTTCGCTCAATCGGGCTCCGAGCCGCCAGGGGATGATATCGGCCGGCCGGGGCGGCAGCAACGTCCGCCGCGGATCAGACGCCCCGGTCGCGACCGGGCCAGAGCAGCTTGTGGAGTTGCACCTGCAGCCGCACCTCCAGGCCGGCTTTCAGGATCCACGCAGCCAGGTCGCGCGGCTCCAGCCGCCCCTGCACGGCCGAGAACAGGACCTGCGGGCCGTGCTCCAGTCCGTGCCCGCGCACGAAGTCCACGGCCCAGTCGAAGTCCGCCCGGTCCGCCAGCACGAACTTCGCCTCGTCCACCGCACGCAGGGCGGCCACGTTGTCGGCCCGCGTCGTGCCGCATTCGCCGCTGCCGGGGCACTTGACGTCCATGATGCGCACCACGCCGGCGGGCACGGCCGACATGTCCAGCGAACCGTTCGTCTCCAGCAGGACGGTCCGGCCGGCCGCCAGAAGCGCCGTCGAGAGCGCCCCGACCGCCTCCGCCTGCAGAAGCGGCTCGCCCCCCGTGATGCACACCAGCCGCGTGCCGAGGGCCAGCACGGCGTCCCGCACCCGGGCAAGGGGCGTCGGCTCGCCGGGGCCGGTGCGCGCATACTCCGTGTCGCACCACGCGCAGTGCAGGTTGCAGCCCGCCGTGCGGACGAAGGTGCAGGGCAGGCCGGCGCGCGTGGTCTCCCCCTGAATGCTCCGGAAGACCTCGCAGACGGCCAGTTCGCGTTCCATGGGTCAGTGGTCGGCTCGCAGGTCCTGCAGACGCTGAGCTGCCGGGTCGGCCGCCTTCATCTGCGCCAGGAAGCCCCGGGCGGCCCCGCAGACCGCGCGGAACGAGCAGTACCGTTCGCAGTGGCTGCCGGCCGACTGCGCCGGCAGCGGGCAGAAGTCGCCCGCCGCGATCCCCTGCAGGATGCCGCCGACCACACGCCGGAAGTCCTCCAGCCGCTCCTCCAGTTCGCGCCGCGTGAACTGCGGCACGTCCTTCGGCACGTCCACCAGGAGATAGCGGGCGCTGCCGTCCGTCACATCCATCATCCGGCAGGCCGCCAGAAGGTAGATGGGCAACTGCAGTTGCGTGCCGCCGGCCAGGTCGCGGCCCTTCAGGGCGGCCCCCTTCCCCGTCTTGTAGTCCACGATGGCGATGGCCCCGTCCGGCAGGGCGTCGATCCGGTCGATGCGCCCGCGGAAGGCGACGTCTCCACCGCCGCCCAGGCTCAGCGTGTAGCCCGGCTCGCCGCCCATGCCGAAGTCGCACTCGAACCGCACCGGGGTCGCCTCCGCGTGCGCACTGCGCTCATGCCGCAGCATCCGGCGAAGCCGCCGCACCGTCCGCGCCCGTTCCGCCTCCCAGGTCAGCGGGTGGTTCTCGGCGTGCACGCGGCCGCAGTCGTCCATCCGTTCCAGGGCGTGCTCGACGGCGGCGGCGACGTCGTCATCGCTCAGGCGTCCCAGGGCACGGCCCTGCAGCCGTTCCTGGTAGAGGCCCCGCAGCACCTCGTGCAGAAGCGAGCCGCGCTCCAGGGCGGGCAGCTCCAGTTCGTCCGGCGGCGCCTCCACCTCCTCAACGCCGAGCACGTAGCGGAGGAAGTACTCGAAGGGACACCGTGCGTACGTCTCAAACCGGCTGGGGCTGACGGCGCCGGCGAAACGACCGTGCGTCTCGCGCAGGCACGCCCGCACGTCCGGCGCCTCCAGGCGACCGTCGCAGGGCCCGAACAGCGGCCGCCCCCAGCGCCCGTGTTCCAGGGCCACGGCCCGCGCAAAGTGCCTGTTCACGGCCGCCAGGTAGCCGGTGCGCAGCCCGGCCCCGTCCGGAGCTTCGAAGACGGCGGCGTCATACTCCACTTCGTCCACGGCGTAGGCCGGCTCGGCTCCCCCGTGCAACCGCCGCTCCCGCGACACCCTGTGCACGAGCCCCGAGGGGCGCCCCTCCTGCACCTCGGATGCAGGCACGGCCGCCCCGACGACGGCCGAGCACGCCTCGAGCAGGAACCGCGACGGCATCCGCATGCGCCCCGCCCCCTGATCCAGCCGCGAGTGCGCCAGCACCAGCGCGCGCCGGGCGGACGCCGCCGCGATGCGGAAGAGGCAGCGCTCCTCGTCCGGACGGCGCCGCTGCCGGGGCAGTGCGCCGCAGCCGCAACGGCCCGCCACCTCGTTGAGCGCCTCCCGGTCCGATTCGGTCAGCAGGGGCTGGGGCGACGGGGAACGGGGGAAGTTGCCCTCGTCGAGCGCCGGGATGACCACCAGGTCGAATGACACGCCGCGTGCGTCCATGATGGGGGCCACCGCAACGGGGGTGTGCTGGAAGCGTCCGTGCCGCAGCCGCTGCCGGCCCAGCCGCCTCTGGAGCATGGCGCGGACCCGCCCCGGGTCGGCGGGCACGCCGGCCACGTCCAGGCCGGCCATGCCCCGGATCACCTCGCGCACGGGCCCGGTCCCCGCATCGTCCGACGGCGCATAGCGGCCTGTCAGGCCCTCCATGATGCCGGCGGCCTCCGCCCACGTGCGCACGGTCCGCAGGGGCTCGATCGCCTGGAACAGCGCCTCCAGGAAGCCCGCCGCCGTGGTGCACAGCGTGGACTCGCGGCCCGACGCGTCCCCGCCCGCGTCGTCGCCGCCGGCGTCGTCGCCGCCGGCGCCCGCCCGGCCTGCCAGGTCGGCCGCCCGCGTGCGCAGCCGCTCCATCCAGTGCACCCGGCCGCGCACCACGCCGGCCTGGCGCGCCACGCGGTCCACCGCGCTGGGGGACAGCCCCGCCGGCCAGTCGACGTCCACCAGGCTCAGGAAGTCCACGACGTCCGCACGCTCCGCCTCGCCCATGGCCAGGTCCAGGAGGGCCGCGGCGATGCGGCCGGCCGGCGTCTCGTCCAGCGCGATGCCTTCGCGCTGGTAGTGGCGCACTCCCGCGCACGCGAACGCCTCGGTCAGCAGACGGCCGACGTCTTCGCCGCCGCGCAACAGGACGCCGACGCTCGGCGGCGGCCCCCCCTCGGCGTCGGCCGCGCGCAGCACCTCGCGCACCACCTCCGCCGCCTCGGCCTCGGCGCCCGGGCAGTTGAGCACGCGCACCGATCCGTCCGGCGCCGGCGGCTCCGGCCCGTCGGAGGCCGGGGGGTGCGCCTGGAAGAGGCCCTCGGTCAGCCGGCGCAGGTTGCCCTGCGGCCCGCGCGCCGGCAGGCAGTCGACGCGCTCCACGCCCAGCAGGTCGCACAGCCATGAGACCGTCGGCGCAGCGTACTCGTACCCCGGCGCCGGCTCACCCTCGCATTCGACCCAGAGCACGAACAGCCGGCGGACCTCCGCGACCTCCGCCAGCCGCCGCACGAGCAACCGTTGCGCGGGGTTCAGGTCGTAGAAGCCGTAGATGCACAGGACGCCCGGCCAGGCGGGCGGCGCGCCGGGCGCCCGCCCGGCCAGGGGCACCAGATCGGCCTCTTCGAACAGGCCGGCGCCCTCCTTCCAGTCGCGAAGCGCACCCCAGATGCGCGCCAGCTCCTGCAGACGGCGCGGCGCCCCCGGGTCGTCGGCGTGGTTGCCCTCGGCCGCCGCCCGTGCAAGCGCCTCGGGGGCCCAGAGACACTCCTCCAGGGTCCGGATGGCGCTCTCGACGGCGGACGCGCCGTTGGGAAACCGGGACAACTCGTGAAAGTACGACCCGGCCGGCACGGCGTCCAGTTGGCGCTTGAGGAACAGCTCCGCGGCGCCCGCCGGCAACGGGCGTGCGCCCCGCCGGGCCAGCGCCGGCAGAGCCAGGCGCCGGGCGGCGTCCTGCAGCGTCAGGAACTCCACGCCGGCGAGGCCGCCCAGGCGGTGCGCGGCCAGCCGCCTCAGGTGCAGGCCCAGCAGGTTGGTGGGCACGAGCACCCAGACCGTCCCCGGCGGTCGGCCCGCCGTCTCCCCCAGGCATTGGACGAACGCCGCCTCCAGATCGGCAAACGTCGCGGCTCCGATGGCCGTGGAATCCTTCACGCGCAGCTCCCGCTGAAGCGGCCGTATTGTCGCAGGTTCGGCGCCGCGCGTCCAAGGGACGCCCCGCGGCGGTCCGGCTGCCGGCACGGCCGGGGGAATGGCCGGCGGGGCAGCGGTCTGCTAATATGGGGAGAGGCGGCGGCCGGGCCCGGGCCGCCGGGGTGACTCCGTGCGAGAGGTGGGGGAACCGATATGCCGCCCGTGCTGCGAACGCTGCTCTGCGTGCTGATCGCCTCTGCGCTGTCGGGGGCGTCCGTCTCCGCCGGCGGGGCCGGCTTCGGAATCGGCGTCGAGGGCCTTCCGGGCGGGCCCGTGCGTGCGGCCCCCCGGGATGCGGCGACCGTGACGGCCTCGGAGCCGGCGGCCGTGCGCCCCGGTTCGTGGACGTCGGTGCCCGTTCGCGTCGACTGCCCGCCGGACTACTACGCCTGGCACGACTCCTTCCGCGCGACTCTGGGCGATGGGCCGGACGGGTTGACGGTGACGGGCCTGGCCCTGCCGCCGGCGAAGGAGAAGTACGACGAGACGCTCGAGCGGACGGTGGCCTACCTGGACGGCGCGTTCGAGGTCGGCGTGGGGCTGCGCGTGCCGGATGGGGCGGCACCCGGCGAGTACCCCGTGAGGCTGACGCTCCGCTACACGCTGTGCGGGCCCGACCTGTGCCGCTTCGACCAGGCCGCCCTGCAGGTCACGCTCGTCGTGGATCCGGCCGCGGCGCCTGCGGCGGGTCCGGAGCCCCCCGGTTCGCCGCCGGAGGCGGCCGAGCTGGTTGCTGCGGCTGCGGGCGAGGATCCCTTTGCGGGGCACAGCCCGCTGGTCGTGGTCCTGCTGGCCTATCTGCTCGGCCTGGGGCTCACGCTGACGCCGTGCGTCTATCCCCTGATCCCGGTCACCATCGGGGTGGTGGGCGCCACGTCGGCCGGAGGCCGCGTGGGCGCACTCCTGCGGTCGCTCCTCTACGTGCTGGGCATCAGCATAACCTACTCGGCAGTGGGGGTGGTGGCCGCGGCGGGCGGCGGCCTGTTCGGGCAGGTGGCGAACGGCCCGGCGGTCAGCATCGCGCTGGCCGTGGCGTTCGTGCTGCTGGCGGGGGGCATGTTCGACGTCTACACGATCGACCTGAGTTCGCAGCGCCTGCAGCGTCTGCAACTGGCGTTGCGCGGCAAGGCCGGGCTGGCCGGCGTGCTGGCCATCGGCATGCTCTCCGGGGCGGCCGCAACGGCGTGCATCGCGCCGGTCATCGTTGCGGCGCTGGGCTACGTGGCGACCAGCGGCAGCCTGCTGCTGGGTTGGACGGTCTTCTTCGCGATGGCCTGGGGGATGGGCACGCCGCTGGTGCTGGTGGGCACGTTCGCGGGGCTGGCGCAGTCGCTGCCGAAGTCCGGGCAGTGGATGGTGACGGTGAAGCACGCGCTCGGCGGCCTGCTGCTGGCGTGCGCGGTGTGGTTCGTGATGAAGAGCCGGCTGCTGCCCGCTCTGTGGGCGCAGATGCTGCTCGGGGGGGGCCTGCTCGTCGGCAGCGTGTTCGTCGGCGCGTTCGACTCCCTGGCCCCCGATGCCGGCCGGCGCCTGCGTCTGCGGAAGGCGGTCGGCCTGCTTCTTCTGGCGGGCGCCGTCATGGCGTTCGTGCAGCCGGTGTGGACGCGCGCGCTTCCGGGCGCGGCGCCGGCGGGTCAGGAGCGGGGGGTGGACTGGCTGGAGTCCGAGGAGGAGGCCCTGGCCCTGGCCGCAGCGGAGGGCCGGCCGGTCCTGCTGGACTTCTGGTCCGAGACCTGCGCGCCCTGCCTGCGCATGTTCCGGACGACGTTCGTCGATCCGCGCGTCGTGGCCGAGTCGCGCCGCTTCGTCTGCGCGAAGATCGACGTGGACGCCCTCAGTGAGGAGCAGACTCGGCGCATGCGGGAGGCGTACAACCTGCGGGGCGTCCCCACGATCGTCCTCATCGACACGGAGGGACACGCGGACGTTGTGACGCGGGAGGTGAACGCCGACGACATGCTGGACCGGATGCGCGCCACGCGCTGAGCCGGGCCGGGTGGCTGCTCAGACGGCGGCAGCGAGGGGGCATTCGGCATACTTCTGTACCAGGCGGGCGAGCGGGTCGCGGTGCAGCAAGCGTGCGACGTGGGCGGGGCTGGAACCGGCGGTGTCGCGCGCGCCGGGGTCGGCGCCGTGTTGCAGGAGCAGCCGGACGATCTTCTCGTGGCCGGCCGCGCACGCGCCGTGCAGCGGGGTCCATCCGCTGGCGGTGCGTGCGCTGGGATCGGCTCCGCGGGACAGCAGCCGCTCGACCACCCGAGCGTTGCCGCTCTCGGCGGCCAGGTGGATGGCGGCGATGCCCCCGTCGGCACAGGCGTTGACCTGTGCGCCCTTGGCGAGGAGCGCCTCGACGAAGTCCGAATGGCCCTGGGCGGCGGCCAGGTGCAGTGCGGCGGTCATTTCCGTTGTGGTCTTGTTCATGTTCATACCTCGAGCGTGTATCGGGTTCTGAGGGGTTAAACGGCCGGACGGGAGGTAACCTGCGGTGATCCGTCCGGGAATCCTCACGCGCGGTCTACGCGGATGGACCTTCCGCAGGACGGGCAGTCGACGTGCGAGCCCTGGAAGCTGGGGCTGAGGTTGATCGTGCGGTCGCACGGGCAGCGGAACGACTGCCACCGGCCGGGCCGGTAGGTGACGGCGGCCTCGGGGGCCTCGGAGGGTTGCGGCTCCCCGGCCAGTTCGCGTCCCAGTTCGTCGCGGAGCCCGGCGGCTCCGGCCAGCGCGGCGGCCGCCACGGGCACGGGGAGGCTCCGGCCGCACCGTGGGCAGTCGACCTCCCGGCTCTTGAAGCCCGGCGGCAGCTTGATCTTCAGGCCGCAGGCGCAGGTGAGGAAGAGCATGCCGGCCGCCCGGTGGAGCAGGTCGCCCGTCTCGCGGGCGCGGTCCACTTCATCCGGTTCGTGCTCGGTCGAGGGCCCGCGCGCGGCGAGCTGGTGGGACTCTGCGACGGTGCGCTCGCCGAGGATGCGGCCACCGTTGACCTTCTCGTACGCCGCCTCGTAGTCCGCGTAGGCGGCCCCGGACCCCATGGCGCGCAGGATCCGCACGCGGCTCTCCGTCGGCGGATGGGTGCTGAACAGGCTGCGCGCGGCGGCGCCCCGCAGGGGGTTGACCGTGAGCATGGGGGCGACGGCCCGGTTGACCGGTGCGGTGGCACGGGCCGAACCGGCGATCTTCTCCAGCGCCCGGGCGAGCCCCTCGGGATACCGGGTGAAGCGCGCGGCGCTGGCATCGGCCAGGTACTCGCGCCGGCGGGAGCATGCGAAGTAGAGCAGCCGCGCCAGGATGGGCGACAGGATGATGAACACCAGCGCGATGATCATGACGACGGCCTGGCCCTGTCCGCCGCCGCGGCCGCGCGAGCGCCGTCGGTCCCCGCCGTAGAACATGCTGCGCAGGGCAACGTCGGACAGGAGGAGGATCGCCCCCATCATGACGCCGGCCAGGACCATGAACCGCGTGTCGTGGTTCTTGACATGGCCGATCTCGTGCGCGATGACGCCCTGGAGTTCATCGCGGTTCAGCGTTCTGAGCAGCCCGGCCGTGACCGCAACGGTCGCCTTCTTCTCCGTCCCCACGGCGAAGGCGTTGGGGGCGTCCATGTCCACGATGTAGACGTCCGGCACTCCGGGCAGGCCGGCGGCGACGCTCATCTCTTCAACGATGTTGAAGAGGATCGGGTAGTCGTCGTGTTCGATCCGGCGGGCCTTCATGCTGCCGAGCATGACGTCCTTGCCGGCGCTCACGGCGATCATCCAGAGGACCATCCAGATGACGACGGCCGCGACGATGCCCAGGGAAGCCGCCTCGGGCGCCCAGATGAGCCCCAGGGCATAGCCGGCTCCGGCCAGCATGAGGCCCATCGAGGCGATCAGGAGGACGGACCGCTGCTTGTTGGCGCGTATGGCTTCCCACATAGGCCCGGCACGTGTTGCAGGCAGGGCGGGGGCCGCCGGGAGAGGCGGCCCCGGGCCGAGGATCGATCGTCAGAACTGGACCTTCGGCACGGCCCTCTCGGCCTCGGATTCCAGCTCGAACAGGTCCTTGCGGGCGAAGTTGAACATCCCGGCCAGGATGTTCGCCGGGAAGCTCTGGATCCGGATGTTGTACTGCATCGTCTGGTCGTTGTAGAACTGCCGGGCGAACCCGATCTTGTTTTCGGTCGAGGCCAGCTCCTCCTGCAGGGCCAGGAAGTTCTGGTTGGCCTTCAGGTCGGGGTAGCGCTCGACGACGACGAAGAACTGGCTCAGGGCGCCGTTGAGGCCCTGTTCGGCCTGGGACGCCTCGCCCGGCCCGGCGGCCTGGGCGGCCAGGTTCCGCGCCTTGACCACCGCCTCGAGCGTGCCGCGCTCGTGGGTCATGTAGCCCTTGGCGGTCTCGATCAGGTTCGGGATCAGGTCGTGGCGGCGCTTCAGTTGCACGTCGATCTGCGCCCAGGCATTCTCGACCTGGTTGCGCAGCCGGATCAACCCGTTGTAGGTGCCGATGGCCCAGAGCACAACGAGAACGAGCAGGCCGCCGACTACAATCAAAGCGATCACCCCTCCGGTCATCGTAAGCTCTCCTTCCCTCTCACGAGGCGCGTTGCGGGCCGCTCAGGTCGGCGAAGAACCGGGCCAGGACGTTGCCCTCCTCCGCCTCTGCGCGCGCCACGACGGCTTCCAGTTCACCACGGTCAAACCACAGGCCGTGCCCGCGGGGGCATCGGTCGACCACGATGCCCGGCTCGCCCTGCGCGCGGACCTCGATGAGGCGCTTGCCGCAGACCGGACACCGGCGGGACGGCTCGGCCTTCGTCTGCCGTCCGGACCGCGTCTCGATCTCATCGAGGATGCCCATCCGCAGCGCGCCGGCCCGCCGGCCGACCAGCGCCAGCTCGCCGGAATCCAGCCACACGCCGCGGCAGCCCGGGCAGTAGTCGATCTCGACCTGCTCGAATTCGAGCGTGAACATCTCGACGTCTTCGCAAGCCGGACATAACACGATACGCTCCTCCCGCGCAGTTATTCAACCATGATACAGGGCGCCGGGCCTGCAGGCAATGCCCGAGGGCACCAGAAAGGCGCCGGAACCGTGCGGCGGTCAGCGGCGTTGGAGCGCCGGCGCCTGCACCTGGCGTTCGAGTTCGCGGAGGCGTTCCTGCAGGCGCTGGTTCTCGCGGACGAGGTCGGCGAACTCCGGGGCGAGCGGCATGCCGTCCAGGGTCGGCCAGGGGCGGATGCGATCGGGCGGAGGCTGGCGCATGCCGCCGGAGACCAGCAGGGGGCGGGCCTCCAGCGCGACCGGGATGGTCAGGATGGCGTCTCCCCGGAGGACCTTCAGTTCGACCGTCCGGCCCGGGCCGGCCTCCACGACGTGCCGGGCGACGACGGCGGGGTCGTCGACGACGTGCGGGCCGATCTGCAGGATGATGTCGTCGGCGTGCAGGCGGGCCCTCTGGGCGGGCGAGTCCTTCAGTACGGAGCGGATGCGGGCACCTTCGCGGGCGCCCGGTTCGCCGGTGAGCGTGATGCCGAGCCATCCGAGGCGGCGCGTCTCGCCCTGCTTGAGGCGGGCGAGGATCGGGGCCAGGTCGCCCTCCGGCAGCACCAGGACTTCCGGCTCCCGGGCTGCCTCGTAGGTCACCGCCAGCACGACGCCCGCCAGGCGGCCCTCCATGTCGAGGACGGGGGCCCCGGCGCATCCGGACCAGACGTGGCCGGCCAGGCCGAGCATGCCGTCCCAGGCGACGCCGTGGATGCGGACGTCGGCGTTGTGCCGGGTGACGAGGCCGGGGGAGAGGACGGTCGAGAGGCCGTCGGCCCGTTGCCGCACAGAGGCCACCAGTGCCCAGGCGCCGGGGCTCGGCAGGGCGGGGGCGGGTGCGAAGGGGGCCGTGTCGCGCAGTTCCGTCCGCAGCAGGGCGAGCCCGCTGGCCTGGTCGAGGGCGGCGACGGTCGCCTCGGACTGGCGTCCGTCCGGGCAGAACACGCGGATTTCGCGGCATCCGGCCAGCCCGAGCAGGCTGGTGAGCATCTCGCCCTGGGTGCCGACGAAGAAGCCGGCGTTGGAGAAGTGCGCCTCGCCGGCCGGGGGGGATTCCTCGGGCAGCGAGAGGGTGGAACGGACACAGGCGACCACGGGCGCGGCCCGTTCGAGAGCGGCCCGCGGGTCCTGTGCGGCCCCTCGGGCCGCCATGGCGGCCAGCAGGGCCGCGCACGCGGCAAGCGCCCGGGGAAGCCTTCGGCGCATGGCTACCACCAGTAAGGAGACTCGGCCGGATCGTAGAAGGCGTGCTGGACGGGCACGACGACGCCGGGGGAGTCCATGCTCACCGGGCGTTCGCCCTGGGGCCTCCAGGCCCAGGAGGTGCGGGCCCCTTTGACCACGGCCATGTGGCCGAGCGCGTGGCCGGGGTCTTCGCGACCTGTGGCGGCCAGCACGATCGGGAGGTATTCGGCCGGAGCCACGCGTGCGATGGGCGTCTCGTCGGGCGGGGCGCTCCGCATGCTCGCCAGGCCTCCGGCGATGAAGGCGGCGGAGATCAGGATGGCGGCGGCTGCGGCGGCGGAGACGAACTGCCGGTATGAGAACAGCCGGAAGATCTTCGTCTCGCCGGAACGGGCCGCCAGTATCTGGTCCATTCGGGCGCGCGTCAGGTAGGTCTCACGGGGCGCCAGCAAGGGGATTGTCTCGCGCAGGATGCCGGCGCCCCGTTCCACCAGGTCGAAAGCGGTGCGACAGGATTCGCAGGAGGCCAGATGGCTGCGGAACGAAGCCGCGCGTTCCTCGGCGAGATCGCCTTCGGCGGCCTCGATCATCCAGGATTTGCACTCGGCGCAGTCCACGGCAACTCCTTTCGCAGTGTTAGTGTCGCCAGAGGCCGCAGGGTTCAAATGCGCTTCTCAGTCCTCGGGTGCGGACAGCCCTTCCTCGGTCAATCGCTCGCCGATCTTCCGCAGGGCGTAGTGGATGCGGGACTTGACGGTGCCGATCGGGCAGTCGATGGCTTCGGCGATCTCCTCATAGGACAGGCCCTCGATGAAGCGGAGGGTGACGACGCTTCGGTGGTCCTCGGACAGCTCGTCCAGCACGGCGCGGACCATGCGGGCGGCTTCGCTTCGCTCGGCCAGTTCCTCGGGGCCGGGCAGGGACGAGGGCAGGAAGTCCTCCGGTGCGGCGCCTTCCCCGTCCGGGTGCCCCATGTGCAGGGGGGCCGCGGCGGAGTCCTTGCGACGGAGCCACTGGCGGAACTTGTTCAGCAGGATGCCGTAGAGCCAGGTGTACGGCGAAGAGCGTCCCTCGAAGGTCTTCAGGGACTTGGCGGCGGCCAGGAAGGTGTCCTGCACCAGGTCTTCGGCGACGGACACATTGCCACACATGAACCGGGCGGCCCGGAAGAGCCGGTCATAGTGCAGGCGAACGAGTCTGCGCAGGCTCTGCTCAGTCACGGCCGGGCCTCGGAGTATGAGAACAAGGCCCCACGGCCGTTCGGGCCGCGCGGCCGCGGCGGGCGGGGCCGGGGAGGCGTCCCGCCCGCCGGCTCGCGTTCAGGCCGGCAGCGTCCTTTGCAGGGTCTTCAGGATGGCGGTGGAGACCGCGTTGCGCAGTTCGGGCGTGCCGGCCAGGCCGAACAGCTCGGTCAGGACGGCCAGCGCCTGCATCCGGTCCGGCAGGAAGACCATGCCCTCCAGGGCGGCCGTCTGGACGCCCGTCGAGTTGCGGTCGAACAGCGACCGGCCGGGTGCGTTCAGTGCGGCTCGGAGCAGATCGACGTGCCCCATGCTGCCCAGCGCCCGGGCTACGTAGACGATTCCTTCGTCGACCTCGCCGCCGCGCCGTGCGCCCGGGCGCCCGGGCTCGATGTCGGGGGGCGCGACCGGGTCGTCCCCGGGCAGCAGGGGGATCTCGATCCGTTCCGTGGGAGGGCCCACCAGCGCGTCATACAGGACCGCGGCGGCCTGGTCGTCGCCCAGCCTCCGCAGGACAAGGGTGGCACTCCGTCGGGCGGTCAGGGCGGCCTCTCTTCGCACCAGTTGTGCTGTGCGGCTCCGGGGGCCGGCGGGCACCACTTCGGTCTCGCCGATCAGGAGGTCCCGCATGTTCTGCAGGACGAAGCTCCGAGCGGCATTGGACATGCGCGCGTAGCGGACGGCGATCTCGGGCCCGAAGTCGCGGTGGTTGAAGAGCTGCTCATCCTGGATGGCCACGGCCACGGCCGTGGGGCCGCATTCGAAGATGTGCTCCACCAGGGCCCACTTGCGCCGCAGGATCCGGATGTCCTCGGCGGTGTCCTCCAGGGAGTACGCCCAGAGCCCCTGGCGTCGCGAGCCGAGCCGGCTGTACGCCTTCTGCTCGCGCTTCTCCTGGGTGCGGCGGCGCCCGGCCGGCACGCGATCCCTCACTCCGAGGGCGCCCATCCGCACCTCGTCCTCGATCCTCTCCTGCTCCCGCATCATCTCGATGGCCTCGGGGGGCATTTCCATCAGCTCCTGGGCTTCCTCGGCGGACACCACCATGTCCACGGCGGCTTCGTCCTCGACCGTCCGGTCCTGGGTCGGGCGCCGGATCATCCCGGCCACGAAGAGGGCGTAGCCCCGGTCCGACTTGTCCACCCGGCTTCGCGCGGTCTCGAAGACCCGCTGGCGGCTCTCGTCCGTCAGGGAGCCGGAGACCATGTTGACCAGTTCGAAGAACTGCGGCGACGGGGCCGCCGCCAGGTCGCAGAGCAGACGGCCCCATGCCTCGCTCGTCTGGCCTGCGGCGGGGAGAATGCCGCGGACTTCCTGCAGCACGTTCGGGCCGCCGCCGTGCAGGGCGACGCGGACGACCGCGTCGCGCAGTGCATAGTCCAGCGAGTCGTCGGTCATGTCGTCCCGTGCCTGGGTCCGCGTTCCCGAGGCCAGGCGCGAGGCGGGCGCACGGCTCGCGGGTGAGCCGGGCGCCGACAGGGCCAGGGCCACGTGCTTGAGCAGCAGAAGGGTGTTCCCATCATACGCGCTGGCGCACCGGGCGTAGGCCCTCAGCGCGCTGGCCTTGAGGCGGTCGCGTGCGTCGGCCAGGCTGGATCCGCCTCCGCCCGGATTCTCGATCAGCCTCTGGAGACGGTCCGTCAGGCGACGCTGCAGGTCGCCGTTGCCGGTCAGCTCGAACAACTGCTTCTCGGTGCACACGCCGACGATTGTGTCGCAGACCTCCTGGCGGAGGCGCGTCTGCCACCAGGCATTGAGCGTGTCGTAGTCGGCCACGTCGGTGATGGCGTCGTCGGCCGGCGGCGCTTCGTCCAGCATCTGGTCGAGGCGCGGCAGGAAGTCGGCGTCGCGGGCCCTGCCGAGTGCGGCCAGAGCCACGAGCCGGCCGTGCAGTTCCGCGGCCACGTCGGCGGTGTTGGCGTAGGTGTCGGCCCGCACGAGGGCCTGTTCCCGGAGGAACTCGATGTCCTGCGGGCCGCCGATGGCGGCGATGGTCAGGAACATGGCCCGGACGACTTCTTCGTCCGGACAGGAGTCGATGAGGGTGCGGAGTTCCTGCGCGATCGACGCGTCACCGACCCGGGTCAGCAGGCCCAGTGCGTACAGGGCCGGCTTGTCGTCCATCTGCAGGTCGGACGGAATGCGCGGCCTGCCCGCCGGCTCGGTGAACCCCTCCGGGGCGTATTCGCCGGCCGGCCGACGTGTCTGCGTGCCCGCTGCGGACATCCCGCGCCCGGACCCGCCCCGGGTGCCCCGGGCGCTGCGTTCGGGGGCGTCGGCCTGCGTTCCTCTGGGCCGGCGCACTCCGGTCTCCGGCTCGGGCATCTCGACGAGGGTCAGCAGTTGCCGGGCATCCGGCGGCTCGCCGACCTGCATCATCATCCAGGCCGCACCGAGGCGGACCTTCGGGTCCTTGCTTTCTTCCAGCACGGTGCGCAGGTACCCCCCGGCCGCCGGGGAGTCGATCCCGGAGTTCCACTGCCATCCGTCCGGCTTCTGGTCCGTGACCAGCCAGTGGCCCCGCACCTGCTTGAGGGTGTCGATCGTTGTGTGATGATAGGTGTCGAGGAGGGTTCGGATGGACTCGGTGTCGCCCAGTTCGATCAGGGCGGACAGGGCGGCCGGGCTGCCGTGGTTGACGGCCGCCGCTCGCAGGAACGCCCGTCCGGCCGGGCCGCCGTGCTCGAGCAGGAAGCTCACCGTCTCGGGCGTGCCCTCTCCCCGGGCGACCGCAGTGCCGATGGGCCGCACCAGGAGGAGCGCATCCTCCGGCGCGACGGACGGCAGCAGGGCGGGGTAGAGGTCCTGGGCGGACTCCATGAGGCGCGCCAGTTCGGCCATCGCGGCGTGTCCGCCGATCCGCACCAGTGCGGCGGCGATCCGGGCCCGGCTCTCGGCGTCGGTGCAGGCGTCGATGGCGGCCGACAGGGCCGGCAGAGTGGCGGGGGCGTCCGTGTCTGCCAGGAAGCTCAGGATCATCTTGCGGGCATCCTCGCCGGCGCTGCTCAGCGTGTGCGGCAGGTCGTCCAGGGCCTTCGGCCGGCCCGCGATGACGTGTGCCACCACGGCGGCCCAGCGGATCTCCTGGTGCACGGTCGGGGTCTCGGTGTGCTGGAGGGCTTCGGGCGTCCCGATGCTGCCCAGCGACAGCAGGGCGGCGACGACGACGTCCACGTCGCTCAGCTCCTGGGTGAGTTCGGCCAGGAAGGCGACCACCTGCGGCGAGGCCACCTGCTCCAGGGAGACCAGGGCCGTGACCTTGCCGTCGTAGTCCAGGCCGTTCCAGTAGTTGCGCGCGTGCCGGAGCGCCTGGTCGTCCGGGAGGACGGCCAGCATCTTCATCAGCCCGTAGCGGCGCGCCTCTTCGTCCAGCCTGGGGCTGTTCGGGGCCAGCGGCGACGTCGGCGTGGGGATGGTGATCGGCACGCCGCCGTGCACGCCGGGGGCTGATGAGTAGATCATCTCCCGTGCGGTCGGCACGTATGCGGTGACGCCCGCGTGGCCTGTCCTCCGCCGGGGCCCGCGCGGGCCCCGGGTTCCGGCGGCCGGCCCCTGATCCTCGATCGGTTCCGTCACCTGCTGTTGCGGTCCCGCGACCTCGATCAGGAGATCGGCGCAGTCTCCCGTCAGTGACGTCAGCGCGGGACGGAACCGTTCCCAGTTCAGGTACAGGTTCGCCGCGCGGTCGGACAGGCCCAGCGCGCGGGCGTTGTCGATCCCTGCGGGCCTGCGGGCCGCGTGGTCGATGCACTGCATCTGCCGGTCCACCTCGGCCTTCAGGAGGGTCATCTCCTCCCAGTTGGCCTCCAGAGCCCGCCAGGGGGCTGCGAAGTCGCCGCGGGCCTCCTTCTCGACGTCAGCCCGGGCCTGCCTCCGCGCGCGGGCGGCCAGTTGCCGGTAAGCCCATGCGTCGGCGGCGTCTCCGTGGGCGGTTGCCAGCACGCCCATCAGGCCGTCGGCGAGGTCCCTGCGCACCACGCAGAAGGTGCCTTCGGTGAACGCGGCGCTCTTGGCCTCGGTGTTGATCCGGAACAGGATCGGGTCCTCCTGGCTGCCCCAGAAGACGGCCCCGTCCCCGCTCGCGCCGGCCTCCTGCGTGAGCAGGCCCGAGACGGCCAGGACTCCGGGCGCGACGAGCGCCATCGAGAGCGGGACGTCTGCGGTGCCCGTCAAGACCAGCCGGCCGGACCGGGCCAGCGTGACCTCGTTCTGCCAGTTGCGCTCGACGGACGTCCCTTCGGCGTCTCCCGTGCCCATCACTGCGGTGAACAGGTTCTCCAGCTCGGTGAACGAGAGGCCCGGGGCGGCGGCGGGATCGCGGAACGTGACCGTGTAGCCGAGGCCGTCCTGCACGGGCAGCGTGATCGCGTGCGTCCCCTCGGTGGAGTTGCCGGCCGGGGCGACGGCGATGCGAACGGAGCCGGCGTCGACCCGGACCACCGGCTGATCGCTCCACCCGAAGGCCTGCGCGGCGGCGTCGCCGACCTTCACCGTGTGGTCAGAGAGGGTGGCGGACTGGTTCTGCAGGCGGATGGTGGGGCGCAGTCCTTCGAGGAACTGCTTCTGCTCCGGCGTGACCGCGTGGCCCCGGAAGGTCTCGGTCCGTCCGAGCCTGTCGTTCACCGATGCGCTGCGCGGGGCCAGGCGGGCGGCCCGGATCCAGCACAGGTCCGCCTCGGCCGGGAGGTTGTTCTCCCGGCAGAACGCGGCCAGGTCGGCCCAGAGCGTGGCGGCCTTCGTCGCGTCCGATTCGTGGATCTGCCCGAGCGCGTCACGGAGCCTCGTCCGGTAGGTGCGGACGCTCTCGGCGATCTGCTGTTCCTGCCGGCCCAGCGTGCCGAAGTCCGCCTCGGCCAGTTCGACGTGCGGGAGGACCTCCACCGGCTCGCCATCGACGGGCTGGGCGGTCTCGGGCTGCTGCTCGCGGGTGGCCAGTTCGGTCTGCTGCTTGCGCTCCTTCAGCAGGCCGGCCGCCACGACGATCAGGACGACGAGCACGACCAGGCTGACGGCGATGCCGCCGCCGATCAGGAAGGGCGTCCAGTCGCGGACCTTCCGTCGGGTCACCTGGGTGACCGCACCCGTGCGGATGTCGGCACCGCACTGGGGGCAGATGGCGACCCGGACGCCGAGGGTGGCGCCGCAACTGGGGCATTGCTGGCGGGCCGGGTGCAGCACCTTTCCCTCCTGGCCGGCGGCCGCCTTGATGTCGCCGAAGTGGTCCTCCTCACCGCTCGGGACCTCCATACCCGCCCCGCATTCGGGGCACAGGACCGTCTCTCCGGCCTGGTCGTCCGACACTTCGAAGACGGCACCGCATCCCGGCGCGGAACACTTGACTCTCAGGGCCATTTTCCCCACCTCGGAATAAGCATAAATACCCACGGTGTTTATAGGTGCAGGAACCCGCGCTGTCAAGTGCGGGATTCGCCGAAATGCGGGATTCTCCCACTGAGGGGCCGCCCCGGCACCCGCCGGCGGTTGGCTGCGCCATGGAGGCCCGCCGCCTTGTGCCCCGGCGGGCCGGGCGTGACGGGGCCGTGATCGCGGCGGGGCCGTTTTTGCCCATTGACCGGACCGGGGCAAATATGTTATAGTACCATGATCTGGGAAGCCCGGGGGTCGTCTCTGCACCTGCCGCTCCCTCGGAGGGGTTGCGTCGCGGTATCCGAGCCCCTTCAGTCTGGGATTCCATGGGGGTGCATTCAGCGTTCCTGGTGAACTGAACACGCGCCTCCGGCACTAACTTCAGAGCGTGCGGGTCGGCACGGACGGCCTGCTCGGATTCGGGCGATTCAGGGTTTACCCGCAATAGAGAAACTTCGTAGCGATGGCCACAACCCAGCAACAGACATACTACGACGTCCTGGCAGTGCAGCGGACCGCCACCCAACCCGAGATCAAGCGTGCGTTTCGCCGGCTGGCCAAGAAGTACCATCCCGACACGAATCGGGAAGATGACCGGGCCGCCAAGAAGCTCGAGCGCGTGATCACGGCCTACAGGGTGCTGAGCAACGAGCGCGAGCGCGCCCGGTACGACGTGCTGATGCAGGCGAGCCCCGCCAATCAGCAGGAGGTCAGGCGCAGCGAGGCCCGCACCCTGCGGGAGTATGCCGAGGACGTGCTTCACAGCCTGCTGGCAGGGCGCGGGCGCCAGGCGCTGAACGTATACGACCACCTGGCCGCCCGGGCGGACTTCAGCCTGAAGGAGCACCTGGAGCCGAAGGACTACCTCGATGCGGTGTTCCTCCTGGCCGAGCAGTGCGAGCGGGCCGGCCGCTTCAAGGAGGCGGCGCGGCTCTACGAGGAACTCTACGAGGCCGAGAAGGACCCGCCGCGCCAGCGTTACTTCTTCGAAGAGGTCAAGGCGCGCATCAAGAAGCTCTACAGCCGCAAGCTCCCGCGCGACGCCGCCAACGCAGACGAGGAGATCGCCTGCTACGAGCGCATCCTCAAGTTCGACCTCGACAAGAGCGAGAAGGCGTTCATCCTGAAGAAGATCGCGGAGGTCTACTGCCGGATCGGCGACGAAAAGCAGGCCAAGAGCATCTTCTCCCAGGCCCTCCGGCTCAAGCCGGGGCTGAAGGGCACCGCGACGATCCGCGAGAGCCTTGGCATGGAAGACGTCTGACGCGCTCCCCGCAGTCGCGAACACGCACGGCCCGACGGCTCCGCGCCGCCGGGCCGTCTCTTTGGCCGAACCGGTCCGCCGTTTGCCCCGCAGCCGGGCGCACCCTATAATCGGCGGGCGTCCGCACGCGCTCGAGAATGATGGAGTCACCCGTGACGAACCAGGCCGAGGCCCTCGCCTGCACCTGTGCGCACGTGGCCGATGAACGCAAGGCCGAGCAGGTCGTCGTCCTCCACGTCGAACCCCTGACGTTCGTGTCCGACTACTTCGTGATCGCCACCGGGCTGAACGAGCGGCAGATCGCCGCCATCGCGACGCAGGTCCGCCAGCGGGCCGCCCGGCTCGGCCACCGCGTCATCGGCGTGGAGGGGGAGGCCGACTGCGGCTGGGTCCTGATCGACCTCGGCGACGTCGTCGTCCACGTCTTCACGAAAGAGGCGCGGCGGCTCTACGACCTGGAACTGCTCTGGGGCGAGGCGGAACACGTGGACTGGCAGGGCGTCGCGCCGATAGAACCCGCCACGCCCTGAGTCTGCCCCCCCCGGGTACCTGAGATGGACAGGTTGGCGGCGGGGGCATGGCGGCGCTGACGGCCGATCAGACGGATCGGTCGGATCGGACTGATCATCGGGGAGGAGGCGGCGATGGCGCGCAAGCTGCGGCCTGGCGGAGGGTACCGGAACACAGTCAGTTTCCAGGCGGCGACGGTCATCTATGATGCCACGTACTGGTTTTGCGAGCGGTTTGTCGATCAACGTTCGCGCACTGTAGACCAGATGGTGCAGGCCGCGCGGTCGGGCCGGCAGAACATCGCCGAAGGAAGCCGCGCAGCGGCGACCTCTTCGCAGACGGAGCTGCGCCTGCTGAACGTGGCGCGTTCCAGCCTGGAGGAACTGCTGCTCGACTACGAGGACTTCCTGCGGCACAGGCGCCTGGCGCAGTGGGCGCCGGATTCGGCCGAGGCGAAGGCGGTGCGGGATGTGCCGCGCAAGTTCAAGGAGGATCAGTCGGATCGGTCGGATCCGACTGATCTCACGGCCCTAACGGACGCCCAGCGCTGGGCGCTCTATGCGCCGTGGCTGGAGCATGCGGAAGGAGCCATACGGGCCAATGCGCTCATCTGCCTGATCAACCAGGCGAACTACCTGCTCGACCGGCAGATCGCTGCGCTCGAGGAGCAGTTTGTGAAGGAAGGCGGCTACAGTGAGCAACTGGCCACCGCCCGGCTTGCGGAGCGCAGCCGGGAGCGGGCCGTTGAAGCCGATCAGTCTGATCCGTCGGATCCGCCCGATCCGATCCCGCCGTGCCCCCTCTGCGGCAAGCCCACGGTTCTGCGCACGGCGCGCACGGGCAAGAACGCCGGACGGCAGTTCTGGGGCTGTTCGGGGTATCCCGACTGCAAGGGCGTGGTGCGCGCGTGACTACCCGCCGGCTTCCTTCCTGGCGAAGGCCATGAGGCCGCCGGCGTCGACGATGGCCTGCAGTTCGGGCGAGAAGGGGGGGAAGGCGTAGTTCCTGCCCGTGGAGTGGTTGACGATGCGGCCGAGGGCGAAGTTGGCCTCCATCGAGTGGCCGGTCTCCGCCTCGCGCGCCGCCTCGGGGCATTCGGCGATCAGCAGGCCGATGTTGACGGCGTTGCGGAAGAAGATGCGGGCAAAGGACTCGGCAACGACGCAGTGGATGCCGCATGCCTTGATGGCCAGGGGGGCGTGCTCTCGCGAGGAGCCGCATCCGAAGTTCCTGCCGGCCACGATGATGTCGCCGAGGTGGACCTTGCGGACGAACTGGGGGTCGACGCCCTCCATGCAGTGGGCGGCCAGCTCCTCCTGGTCGGTCACGTTCAGGTAACGGGCCGGGATGATCTCGTCGGTGTTGACGTCGTCGCCGAACTTCCAGCACTTGCCTTCCACGGTAATGCTCCTCTCAAACGGCGCTTCAGCGCTCTGCGTCAGGGCCGGCCGTTCAGGCGCTGCCGGGCCTGGTGCACGAAGGCATCCAGAAGCATGTCCTCGCCGGGCTGGTCCACGCCGTCGAAGGCGAGGCGCAGGACCGGTATGGCGTCATGGTCGCGGCGGAACTCCTCCAGCAGGCCGTTGACGATGGCCCCGGGCATGCACCCGAACGGCGAGACGTTGACGATGCCGTGCACCCCGTGGTGGGCGTACTCGGCCGCCCGGGCCATGCTGAGGATCGCCTCGCCCTTGACGGACGGATCGAGGTAGCGGCTGCCGATGCGCAGGACGTCCCGCATGGACGACTCGCGGGGCATGGGGCCGGCCAGTCCGTCGAAGACGGCGGCCACACGCCGTTCGTCCCGGCGGCAGACCCACTGGGCCAGGGCCTCCAGGGCGAGTTCTCCGAACGCCCCGCGCTGCCGGGAGGTCGCGCGCCGTTCGGCCGCGATGTAGTCGAGCCATTCCTGCAACGGCGGCAGCAGCACCTGCGCTCCCAGGCGCTCCAACTTGCGGACCAGGAACGAGTTGGCGAATGCGTGGCTGCGCACGTAGATCTCGCCGACGATGCCCACGATCGGCCGCGGCTCGGAGCGGTCGGTCGGGATGGACTCCAGGCGCCGGCGGATCTCGGCCGCCCTGGCCATGTGGTCTCCGTGTCCTTCCACGACCTCGGCCAGTTCCTGCAGACCCTCCTGGTAGACCCGGTCCGTCTCGCCCTCGTTGACCTCGTAGGGGCGGATCTCGTGCACGGCCTTGAGCAGGAAGTCGACGATCAGCGTGAGCTGCCAGCATGTGCGGTAGAACCCGGGGCCGAACCCGCGCACGTCCTTCCGGAAACCCCGGCCCTGGTCCAGCACGATCATGGGCACGTCCCGGAGGCCCAGTTCATCCAGCACCATTCTGTGGAAGTGATGGTACTGGCCGAACCGGCACGGCCCGCAGGCCTGCGGCATGAAGAACGCCGTAGTCTCGGGGTCGAAGTCGGGGCGGCGCGTCCTCTTGACCATGTCGCCGGTGGTCAGGATGCAGGGGTAGCATTCCTTGCCGGTGGTGAACTGGCGGCCCAGTTCCAGGCTCTCGCTGTCGGACATGGGCAGGGCCTCGGCTTCGAGTCCGTTGGCCCGGACACAGGCGGCCATGACGATGGAGTGGTCGCCCATGTGCGGGACGCAGACCGTGCGCAGCCGGTCGCGACGGGGGGGTGTGACGGCCGCGGCGGTGCGCATGGCCGGGCGGCCGCCCCGCGCGCGGCCGCCGCGGATGCTGTCCACGAACGCCTCGCAGCGCGTCAGCGCGCCCACGTCGGCGCTGTGCTGGTCGATCTCGATCGTCAGGTAGGGCTGCCCGAGCATCCGGTCGAAGAACTTCGTGACGAACGAATCGGGCCCGCAGCGGAAGTTGGTGACGTAGATCGCGTGCAGATTCGGGTGTTCGGCGATGTAGCGGGCTCCCGCCAGGATGCTCTGGCCGTACTTCCAGTACATGTGCGGGAAGTCCCGTCCGAGCGTCGGCAGGTCCAGGGGCAGCATGTCCAGCGGGATGGCCGTCATCCCCATGTCCCGCAGCTTGTCCGGCACGCCCAGGTTGGCGCCGGGATCGCAGCCGTTGTAGGGCCGGCTGACGATGACGACGGCGTGTTGGTCCTTCCCGAGTCCGTCGATCACTTCGCGTCCGCGATCGAGCAGGCGGCGGCGGAACGCCTCCTGGGCCTGCCAGGCGGCGTCCAGGGCGGTCTGCACGCGCCCGGCGGGCACTCCGAGGCCCCGGCCCAGGCGGTGCAACTCTTTGTCGACGGTTGCCCGGCCGGACGCGAAGTGCAGGACGGGGGCCAGGAACTGCGGGCCGTCCGGTCCGGGGCGCAGGGCCGCCCTGAGCAGGTAGGGCAGGCTCTGGGCGAGGGGGCATGCGTAGGAGCGGACGGCGTCCTCGGCTTCGTGCTCCAGGTCCACGACGCTGGGCACGAACACGTAGTCCACCCCCTGGTCCATCAGGTCCAGCACGTGGCCGTGGGCCAGGCAGATGGGGAAGCAGGTCTCGGTGTGCATGGCCTCGCTGCCCAGGCGCACGATCCGTTTGTTGGTCGGGCTGCTGAGGACGACGCGGCAGCCGATCTCGGTGAAGAAGGCCTTCCAGAAGGGGTAGCGGTCGAAGAACGACAGGGCCCGGGGGATGCCGATGCTCAGGCCGATGGGCTCGCGCGGTTCGGCCTGCGGGTAGGCGTTCAGCAGGGCGTCATCGCGTTCGGCGAACAGCCGGGGCAGCCCGCGGCCCAGGTCGTGCCGGGCTTCGTCGTCGAAGCGGCCGCAGCGGCTGCCGTAATGCAGGGGCTTTCGGCCCTCGATGGCCACCTGGTGGATCTCGCACCGGTTCGCGCACCTGGTGCACTCGAAGGTCTTCAACTCGTAGCGCAGGTTGCTCAGGTCGAAGCCCCGGAAGGCCGACGTCGGCCCCGCGTGCTCGTGGGCGAGGATCGCCGCCCCGATGGCGCCCAGGATGTCGTGGTGGGGGGGCACGATGACGGGCCGGCCCAGCACGGCTTCGAAGGCGGCCTTCACGCCGCGATTGAAGGCGACGCCGCCCTGGAAGAAGATCACCTCGCCGACCTTGCGGCCCTCCACCACCCGGTTCAGGTAGTTGGAGACGATCGAGTAGCAGAGCCCGCCCACCAGGTCGCGGCGCCGCACGCCGCGCTGCTGGTGGTAGGTCAGGTCGCTTTCCATGAAGACGGTGCAGCGCTCGCCCAGCTTGCAGGGCTCGGTGCTGGAGAGCGCCTCGCGGCCGAACTCCTCCTCGATCTTCAGGCCCAGGCGCTCGGCCTGTTCTTCCAGGAACGAGCCCGTGCCGGCGGCGCAGACCTTGTTCATGGCGAAGTCCACGACCGCGCCGTCCTGGAGCGACATGTACTTGGCGTCCTGGCCTCCGATCTCGAAGACGGTGTCGACCCGCGGGTCGGCCTCGACGGCGGCCCGCGCGTGGGTGGTGATCTCGTTCTTGATCAGGTCGGCGCCGATCAGCTCGCCGATCAGGTAGCGGCCGCTGCCGGTCGTGGCGCATCCGCGCACGGTCACGCGGTCGCCCAGTTCCCGGCCGACCTCGGAGAGGCCCCTGCGGACGGCCTCGATGGGGCGTCCCTCGGTCATCAGGTAGCGGCGGGCGACCACGTTGTGTTCGGCGTCGATGACGACGACGTTGGTGCTGATCGAGCCGATGTCCACGCCGACGTAGACGTCGACCGGGCCGTCTCGTTGCGGCAGGGGCCGGGGATCGACGTCCAGGGCGTAGTCGTCGCCCCGGAGGGCCGGCAGCCGAACGGCCTCCCGGTGCGGCTCGTTCACGTAGTTGCGCAGCGGGTCGAGCCCCTTCAGGGCGCAGTCGCGGCCCTCGTCGAGCGTCTGCAGAACGGCCCCGATCGCGCCGGTGCAGCCGCAGTGCGGGGGGATGATCAGCTCGCCGTCGTGGAGGCCCAGCACGTCCCGGAAGGCGCGGACCATGCCGGCGTTGGAGGCCACGCCGCCCTGGAAGGCGATGGGCCGGTCGAAGGCCTTGCCCAGCCCGACCGTGCCCTTGAAGTTGTGGGCCATGGCGTAGCAGAGCCCGGCGATGATGTCGTAGTCCGGCGTGCCGAGCTGCTGCAGGTGGATCATGTCGCTCTTGGCGAACACCGAGCAGCGGCCGGCGACTCGCGGCGGGGTCTCGCTGCGCAGGGCCAGCCGGCTGAACTCCTCGATGTCGACCTTCATGCGCGAGGCCTGCTGGTCCAGGAACGAGCCCGTGCCGGCGGCGCAGAGCGAGTTCATGGCGAAGTCCTCGACTCGCACCTTGCCGTCGGCAGAGCGCCCGAGCACGATGAGCTTTGACTCGGTGCCGCCGATCTCGATGACCGTCCGCACGCCGGGCGCCAGCACGGCGGCGGCACGGGCCTGGGCCATCACTTCGTTGACGAAGGGGACGCCCAGCAGGTCGGCGATGACACAGGCCCCGCTGCCGGTCAGGCAGAGGCCCTCGACCGGGCCGTGGTCGGCCAGGACCGACTCGAGGACCTCCAGGGCCGCCGGGAGCGGACGCCCCAGGTGCCGGACGTACCGGGCCTCGAGGATCTCGGCCCCGTCGGTGACGACGACGGCGTCGACGCTGATCGAACCGACATCCAGTCCTACGTAGTGCGACATGATCCCTGTCCCACGTTTGTTCGCTCTCAGCAGCAGTCCCGCCCGACCCCGCCGGACGGGACCTCCCTGGCGGGCCCTCAGGCCACGTCGTCCGGATGGGTGATACGGCCCGTGACGGCGCTGGCGGCTGCAACGGCCGGGTTGCACAGGTACACCTCGCTGTCGAAGTGCCCCATGCGCGTGCGGAAGTTGCGGTTCGTCGTGGCCAGTGCGCGTTCGCCCGCTGCCAGCACGCCCATGTGGCCGCCCAGGCAGGGGCCGCAGGTCGGCGTCGAAACGGCCGCCTGGGCGTCGATGAACACGTCGATCAGCCCCTCGTCCAGTGCCTGGCGGTAGATCGCCTGGGTGGCGGGGAAGACGATCAGGCGGGTCCTGGCCGCCACCTTCTTGCCTCGCAGGACCTCGGCCGCCAGCCGCAGGTCGCTGATGCGCCCGTTCGTGCACGAACCGATGACCACCTGGTCGACCGACACGTCGGCAAACTCCTCGACCGGGCGCACGTTCGACGGCAGGAACGGCGCGGCCACCTGCGGGCTCAGGCCGCTGACGTCCCACTGGCGGGTCTCGACGTACCGGGCGTCCTCGTCGCTGGCGTAGTGCACGGCCTTGCCCTTCAGGCGGCCTTTGCAGTACTCCTTCGTCGCGGTGTCCGGGGCGATGATGCCGTTCTTGCCGCCCGCCTCGATGGCCATGTTGCACATCGTGAAGCGGTCGTCCATCGGCAGCGCCTCGATGGCCGGGCCGCAGAACTCCATGGCGCGGTAGAGCGCGCCGTCGACCCCGATCTGGCCGATCGTGTGCAGGATCAGGTCCTTGCCGCCGACCCAGCGGGGGCGCTCGCCCGTGAAGACGAACCGCATGGACTCCGGCACGCGCAGCCAGACCTTGCCGGTTGCGAAGCATGCCCCCAGGTCCGTGCTGCCCACGCCCGTGCTGAAGGCGCCCACGGCGCCGTAGGTGCACGTGTGCGAATCGGCGCCGATGACCAGATGGCCGGGCCCCACCAGGCCCTGCTCGGGCAGGAGGGCGTGCTCGATGCCGACGCGCCCCACCTCCCAGTAGTTCCGTATCTTGTGCTTCTCGGCAAACTTGCGCAGAGCCAGGCCCAGCGTGGCGGCCTTGATGTCCTTGTTCGGCGTGAAGTGGTCGGGCACCAGTGCGATCCTCTTCGCGTCGAACACGCGCTCGAAGCCCGCCTTCTCGAACTCCTCGATGGCGATCGGCGCGGTCACGTCGTTGCCGAGGCACAGGTCCACGCTCGCCATCACGTACTGGCCCGGCGCCACGGCCTCTTCGCCGCTGTGCGCCGCCAGGATCTTCTCGGTGATCGTCATGCCCATGGCCAAGCTGATCCTCCCGTATCGGCCCCGTCAGTCCGTGTTCGGCCACCCGGCCGCCACCCCGGACGGGGGGGCGATGGCCCCGCCGACGCCTCACGAGCGAGTCGGACAGGATCCGCACTGCGTCTCGGGGTGGAAATGGCCATTATAGCCGCGCGCGATGCCAATGCAACGCCGAGCGCCCGCGTCGCCCACCGAAGTACCGTCAGCCCCGGCATCCTCCACCCTCCAGCCCCGAGAAGAAGTCCGCGATCCACAGACTGGACCTCATTCGCCCACCGGCACAGACACGCGCGTCCTGGCGTCCCGCCCCGACCGCCCCGCGGCCTAACCCGGTTCGAACGCCGCATCCAGCAGCAGCCTCTTGGCGCGGGCCGCCACGCGGGCGAACGTCTCCTCCCCCGTCTTGCGGAAGTAGAACACCAGGCCGACCAGCATGCTCCAGACCGCGTCGACGGTGGCTGCGGGGTCCTCCAGGGCGTGCAGCCTGGCGGCGCGCTCCAGCGCGCGGGCAGCCAGCGCTTTGCAGGCGTCTTCCTTTGCACGCAGCCGCTTCAACTGGTCCTCGTCGAGCGCCGATTCCCGCGTGTACGGCTTCTCGCGCTGCATGACGAAGAAGATGATGTCGAAGTACTCCGGGTAATCGCGGGCGAACCCGATGAACGCGTCGATGAGCCTTGAGGCCTGTACGCGGGGATCGTCGGAGGGGCTGCCGGCGCCGCCGAGGCGTTCGATCAGGCGGTCGAAGCCCTCCATGAGCAGTTCGGCGTAGAGGGCGCCCTTGCCGGGGAAGTAGAGGTAGAGCGTGCCGGGCGCCAGTTCGGCGGCGCGCGCGATTCGGGGCACGGTCGTGGCGGCGTATCCGTGCCTCCAGAACAGCGTGCGGGCGGCCGCCAGGATGGCCTGGCGCCGTTCCTGCCGTTCCCGTTCCCGCCGTTCCCCGGTGCTCAATCGCGCCCTCTCTGAACTGGACTCAGGAAATGAATGTCGTTCAGTATACCACGCGGCGGCCGCGTGTCAACGGAAATCGCTCCGTCCCGGCGGGCTCGTCGCCTCAGGGGTGGCGCCGGGCGCGCACGGGGGCGGCGGCGGGCAGGGGCGCGTGCACGGGCGCACGCACGGGCGCACGCGCCAGCCGTTCCTCCTGTGTTGGGGTTGGCGCCGGGCACGTGCGGGGGCAGCGGCGGGCGCCCTCGCCCGGCGGGGGGGCGGCGCGGGCAGGGGCGCGTGCACGGGCGCACGCGCCCCCACGCACGGTGGCGCAGGCGCTCGTTGACGCGGGCTGCCAGTCTGCGGTAATGTGGTGCCTCCAAGGGGGCATCGGCCAGAGGGGACAGAGGGCATGTGCGGCATCTTCGGCTGCGTCGGACCACGCGCGGGCGTGCGCGTGCTGATGGAGGGCCTGAAGCGGCTGGAGTACCGGGGCTACGATTCGTGGGGATTCGCCCTCGGGCACGCCGGCGGGCTGCTGATCCACCGTCGGGCGGGGGAGATATCGGCTGCTCCGCCGCCGGCCGCCGACCCCGCCGGATGCTGGGGCGTGATCGGCCACACGCGCTGGGCCACGCACGGGCCCGCCACGGAGCGGAACGCCCATCCGCACACGGACTGCGCGGGTCGGCTGGCGCTGGTGCACAACGGCATTGTCGAGAACCACGCGGAACTGCGGGCCGGCCTCGAGGCGCGGGGGCACGTCTTCCGCAGCGAGACCGATACGGAGGTCATCGCCCACCTCATGGAGGAGTGCCTGAAGGACGGCGAGGACTTCCGCTCGGCCTTCCTGAGCGCGCTCAAGGTGCTGGAGGGCCCCTACGCGGTCGCCGCGCTCTCGTTGACGGCGCCGGGCGTCGTCCTGGCGGCGCGGCGCGGCAGCCCCATGGTGCTGGGCGTGGGACAGGGCGAGATGCTGCTGGCCAGTGACGTGGCGGCGCTGATCGACCACACGCGCGATGCCGTCTACCTGGACGACGGCGAGGCGGCGGCGGTGACGGGCGAGGGCTTCAAGACGTTCGACCTGGACTCGGCGCCGCTGACGAAGAAGGTCCGGCAGATCGCGTGCGACCTGCCGGAGATCCAGCGGGGCGGCTACGCGCACTTCATGCTCAAGGAGATATTCGAGCAGCCGGACACGGTGCGCAACGCGCTGCGCGGACGCATCGTGCGCGCGGCGGGCATGGCGAAGCTGGGGGGCATCGACGAGCGCCTCCTGCGGGCCGCGCGCCGGTGCCACATCGTGGCGTGCGGCACGTCGTGGCACGCGGGGCTCGTGGGCAAGTACCTGCTGGAGAACCTGGCGCGCGTGCCCACGCAGGTGAGCTACGCGGCCGAGTTCCGCTATGCGCGCCCGGTCATCGAGCCCGGCACGCTGGTGATCGCCGTCAGCCAGTCGGGCGAGACGGCCGACACCCTGGCCGCCGTGCGCGAGGTGCGGCGGCAGGGCACCCCGGCGATCGGCGTCTGCAACGTGGTGGGCTCCAGCATTGCGCGCGAATGCGGGCAGGGCGTCTACCTGCACGCCGGCCCGGAGATCGGGGTGGCGAGCACGAAGGCATTCACCTCGCAGGTGGCCGTTCTGGCGCTGCTGGCCATGCACATGGGCCGGATGCGGGACATGCCGCTGCGCGACGCGCTGCGGTATCTGGACGCGCTGGAGCGGCTGCCGGAGCAGGTCGAGGAGGCCCTGGGCTGCGAGGGCGGTGTCCGGGAGATCGCCGACGAGTTTTTCCGCTCGGCCAATGCGCTCTACGTCGGGCGGCTCTACGAGTTCCCGGTGGCCCTGGAGGGGGCGCTGAAGCTCAAGGAGACCTCGTATGTGCATGCCGAGGGCATTCCGGCCGCCGAGCTGAAGCACGGGCCGATCGCGCTGGTGGACCGGGAGATGCCGGTCGTCGTGCTGGCGGCGCAGTCGGGCGTCCTGGGCAAGGTCATGAACAACGTGGAGGAGATTCGTGCGCGCGGCGGGCGCATCATCGCCGTGGCCCGTGCGGGCGACGACCGGCTGCCCCGCCTGGCGGAGCGCACCGTCTTCGTGCCGGCCACGCTGGACCCGCTGGTGCCCATGCTGGCCGTCGTCCCCCTGCAACTGCTGGCCTACCACGTGGCCGTGCGGCGGGGCTGCAACGTGGACCGGCCGCGCAACCTGGCCAAGAGCGTTACCGTGGAGTGAGACCGATGCCCGAAGGCAGCGTCGTTCTGTTCGAAGACGAGTTCGTGAGCGACATGTACCCCATCACGCTGACGCGGCCCGCGTTCGCCGTGACCTGCGGCGCGCTGAACCTCTACGACGTGGCCCGCATGGTCGGCGAGCGCGTCGGCTACGTCGTGCGCGACTACCTGGCGGACACGACGGCGTGCCTGTATGCGGACGAGCGGCCGGCGGCCGGCCCGACGCTGATGTTGAACGCCGCCCTGGCGCCGGACGCCCGGCACGTGGCGCGCCTGCGCGCCCTGCTGGCGGCGGGCGAGCCGTTCCTGTGCACGACCGGCCGGCGAGTGGCGGCCGCCCTGGTGCCGGCCGGGGTGCCGCTGCCGGACGACCTGTCGCCCGCCACGGCCATGCCCTGGCTGCTGGAGCGCGGCCTGCCTCTGCGCGAGGAGGAGGGGCTGCGGACGTTCGACTACCCGTTTCACCTGATCGGCGTGCTCGAGGAGCTGTTCCCGGCCAACCTGCAGGCGCGCATCGCCGCCGGCGGCCTTCGCGAGGTCCGGCCGGGGGTGTTCGTGGGCACGGACGTCGATCTGGCCGAGACGGCCGTCGTCCGTGCCGACAAGGGCCCCGTCGTGCTGGACGACGGCGTGCAGGTGATGGAGTTCGCATACCTGGTCGGCCCGCTCTACGTGGGCCCCCATTCGCGCATCATCGAGCGCGCGTCGGTCAAGGAGTCCGTCTCCATCGGCCGCCTGTGCAAGATCGGCGGCGAGGTGGAGGCTTCGGTGATCGAATCGCACACAAACAAACAGCATCACGGTTTCCTGGGGCACGCCTACGTCGGCTCGTGGGTGAACCTGGGTGCCGGCACGAGCAACAGCGACCTGAAGAACACCTACGGCACGGTGCGCGTGGAGCACCAGGGGCGCAAGCTGGACACGGGCCTGCAGTTCCTCGGCTGCGTGATCGGCGACTTCTCCAAGAGCGCCATCAACACGAGCATCTTCACGGGCAAGATCATCGGCGTCTCCAGCATGCTGTACGGCTTCGTGGGGCAGAACGTGCCGAGCTTCTGCAACTACGCGCGTTCGTTCGGCCAGATGACCGAGTGCACGATCGACCAGGCCGTGACCACCCAGCGGCGCATGTTCGCCCGCCGCAGCATCGAGCAGACGGTCCAGGACGTGGCCCTGCTGCGCGCCGTCCACGAGCGGACCCGCTCGGAGCGGTGCTGGAGCACCCTCCCGCCCGTCCTGTAGCGTGCCCCGGGCGGCTTGCCGGTGCGACGGCCGGGCGGTAGAATGCCGGGACGCGTATGGGACGGTCCCCCACACGGCCTGCGGAGGCGTCATGTTTCTGGGTATCGATGGCGGAGGAACGAAGACGGCCGGCGTCCTGGTCGACCAGGGGGGCCGCCTGCTCGCGCGCGAGTTGGCCGGGCGCTCGGCGTTCGTCGGCCGCCCGTCGGACGAGGCGTGCGCGGTCCTGAAGGGACTGGTGGACGCCGTCTGCGGGCAGGCCGGGATCGGCGCCGGCGACATCGCGTTCGCCGGGCTGGCGCTGAACGGAGTGGACTTCCCCGCGGACCTGCCCCTGCAGCGCGGCGTCGTTGCCGACGCGATCGGCGTGCCGGTCGAGCGCAGCTTCATGGCCAACGACGGCATCGGCGCGCTCTGGGGCGCGACGGCCGCCGAGCGGGCGGTGCTGTTGCAGCACGGCTCCGGGTTCACGTCGGCCTATCGGAACGGGTACGGCACCGAGCGGCTCTTCGACCATCTGAACGTCGGCCGGCAGTTCGATCTGCGGGCCGAGGTCGTGCGCCAGGTCGGGCGCATGCTGGACGGCCGCACGCAGGTGACGCCGCTGAAGGACGCCCTGCTCGATTACATGGGTGTGACGGAGGAGCAGTTCCCCGAAGGAGTCTACAAGGGCCGCGTGCCGCTCGGCTCGCGCTCGCGCAGCGCGCCGCTGGTGTTCGCGGCCTGGCAGCAGGGCGATCCGGTCGCGACCGAGATCGTCGCCCAGGCCGCCGCAGACTACGCCGTCACCGCCTGCGCCATGATCCGGCGCGTCGGCGGCGGCGCGGCCGAGGCCATCTTCGGCGGGGGCGTCATCCGGCAGGCGCCCCCGGAGTTCTGGAGCATGCTGACGGCGCGGGTGAAGGCGGAGTGCCCCGATGCCGTCGTGCGGCCGCCCGAACTGCCGCCGGACCTGGGGGCGGCCATCATGGGCTGTTTCTACGCCGGCGGAGACCCGGCGGCGTTGTTCGAGTCCCTCAGGACGGACTGGAGCCGGCGGCCGTCCGTAGTGAGGACGTGACGGCCGGCTTGCAGGCCAGGACGCACAGGCGAGGCCGCCTGTGCCACACAGGAAGGCTTCTTCAACGGGTTGTCAGGGGAACGCGGCAATGACCGATAGGTTGACCATCTGCCTCGTGGGGGCCGGGAGTTCCTACACGCCCGAGATCGTGCACGGCCTGCTGGGACTCTCGCCCGAGCGTCTGCCCATCGGCGCCGTGCACATGACCGACATCGACGAGCGCCGCCTCTCCATCATGGCCGGCCTGTCGCGCCGCATGGTGGCCGCAGCGGGCAGCGACGTCGAGGTCCGCGACGACGTCTCGCTGGACGCCATGCTTCAGGGAGCGGACTTCGTCGTCACCGAGGTCCGCGTCGGCGGCATGGAGGCGCGCTACCTGGACGAGAGCATCCCGCTGAAATACGGCATCATCGGCCAGGAGACCACCGGCCCGGGCGGCATGATGAAGGCCCTGCGCACGATCCCGCCCATGATCGAGATCGCCCGGGCGGTCGAGCGCGTCTGCCCCGACGCCTTCATCCTGAACTACACGAACCCGAGCGGCATCGTCACCGAGGCCGTGACCAAACACACGGGCGCGCGCTTCGTGGGGCTCTGTTCCGGCCTCCCGGGCATCACCCAGCGCATCCGCGAGAAGCTCGCCGACGTCTACCCCGACCTGCACGTCTACTGCGTCGGCCTGAACCACCTCGGGTTCGTCCATCGCATGGTCTCGGACGGGCGCGACGTGACGGCCGACGCCATTGCGCGGCTCTACTCGCAGGACGAACGGGCGGGGGTGGACAACGCCCAGATGGCCGTGGCCCGGCTGGTCAACACGATCGATGCCGTGCCGATCAGCTACGTGAACTACTTCTACCGGCGCCGCCAGCGCGTGGAGCAGGCCCAGGCGGCACCCGAGACGCGCGCGCAGGCGATCATGAAGATCCAGAAGGACGTCTTCGAGGAGGCCGCCCGCCAGGACGTGCACACCAAGCCCCAGGCGCTCGCGAAGCGCGGGGGCGGCGGCTACTCGAACGTCACCTTCTCCGTCATGGACGCCATCCGGAACGACACGGGCGCCGAGATCGCGTGCAGTGTGCCCAATCGGGGGACGGTCGAGCAGATCGACGACGACGCGTCGGTCGAGGTCGTCTGCCGGTTCGGCCGCCGGGGGCCCGTCCCGGTGCCCGTCGGCCCGATCCCGCCGGCGTTCCGGGGCCTGGTGCTGGCCGTCAAGGCGTACGAGACGCTCACGGTCCAGGCGGCGGTCACGCGCAGCCGGAAGACGGCCCTCCAGGCGCTGCTGAACCACCCGCTGGTCGGCGACCTGGACGTCGCGGCGCCGCTGCTGGACGAGATGCTCGAGGCCCACGGGCTGGACTTCCGTTGAGGCCGGTCGGACTCCTCGTTCCGGGAGGGCTTCCCCATGACCGACACAGTCGTGCGAACGGAGGAACGCGGCATCCGCGTTCTTCATGACGTGGACGTGATCGTCGTCGGCGGCGGACCGGGCGGCATCGGCGCCGCCGTGGCGGCCGCCCGCCTGGGCGCCCGGACGCTGCTGTGCGAGCAGTACGGCTTCCTGGGCGGCATGGCCACGGCCGGGCTCGTCGAGCCGTTCATGTGGAGCGGCCTGGAGGGGCAGCGGTTCGATACGGGCATCTTCCGCGAGTGGTGCGCCGCGATGGAGCGCATGGGGGGCCTGGCGCCCAACGGCAGCACGTTCTGCTCCGAAGTCGCCAAGCTGGCCGCCGAACACCTCTGCCTGGACGCGGGCGTGCAGCTCCTCTACCACGTGCAACTGGACCGGCCCGTGATGGCGGGGCGCGACATCGACTGCGTCCTGATGCTGGGCAAGAGCGGCCTGACGGCCCATCGCGCCCGCGTCTTCGTCGACGCCACGGGCGATGCCGACCTGGCCGCGCGCGCCGGCTGCCGCATCGAGTACGGCCGGCCCGAAGACGGGCAGGTGCAGCCCATGACGCTCTGCTTCGACATGGCCGGCGTCGACCTCGCCGCCATGCCCGGGCAACACGTCATCAACGAGCTGTACCAGAAGGCGCGGGCGGAAGGGCGGGTGCACTGCCCGCGCGAAAACGTGCTCTGGTTCCGCACGCTGGAACCCGACCGCATCCACTTCAACACCACGCGCATCGTCGGGTACAGGGCCACGGACACGCTCTCCTATTCCGAAGCCGAGGTCGAGGGGCGCCGCCAGGTCGTGGAGTACGTGGAGTTCCTGCGGCGCGACGTGCCGGGGTTCGAGCGGGCGCGGCTGCACGCGCTGGCCGTGACGATGGGCGTGCGCGAGAGCCGCCGCGTGCGCGGGCGCGCCTACCTGACGCGCCGCGACTACGAGAGCGCCGCGAAGTTCCCCGACGGCATATGCCGTGTGAACTACGTGATCGACATCCACAGCCCCACGGGAGAGGGCACCGAGATCGTGTCCATGCCGCCGGGGGAGTGGTACGAGATACCCTACGGCTGCATCGTGCCGCGCGGCTGCGAGAACCTGCTGGTGGCCGGCCGCCCCATCAGCGTCGACCATGCCGTGCACTCGTCCATGCGCGTCATGCCGCCGGCCTGCACCATCGGGCAGGCGGCCGGCACGGCGGCGGCCCTGGCCGTGCGCGAGCAGGCGTCGCCGGCGGAAGTGGACGGCGTGCAGGTGCGCCGCTCGCTCATCGAGCAGGGGGTCTGGCTGGAAGGTCCGCCTCCGGAGAGGGAGGAGGCATCGTGAACCTCGTCATCATCGTCAGCGACACGTTTCGTTGGGACTACATGGGTGCGTACGGAAACGACCGCATCCATACGCCCAACCTGGACAGGCTGGCCGCCGAGGGCACCGTGTTCCTGGACGCGTTCGCCGAGGGCCTGCCGACGATCAACGCCCGGCGCGTGATCTACACCGGGCGGCACATCTTCCCGTTCCAGTACCGCCCCCAAAGGTCCGACCCCATCCAGCAGCACGGCTGGCACCCGCTGTATGACGAGGACGTAACGCTGGCCGAGCACCTGCGCGACCGCGGGTACTTCACGGCCCTCTTCAACGACGTCTACCACCTGATGAAGCCCGGCAAGAACTTCCACCGGGGATTCCGCCAGTGGGAGTGGGTCCGCGGCCAGGAAGGCGACCCGGACATCCTGCCCGACCGGGCGAAGGTCGCCGACCTGCTGGAGCGGGCCGCCCCGGGGCGGGAGATCGCCGACGACGCCTGGATCATCCAGCATCTGCTGCGGCGCCGGCAGTGGAAGAGCGACGCCGACACCATCGTCGGCCGCACCATGACGCGCGCGGCCGACTGGGTGCGCGGCTACAGCCTCGACAAGCCCTTCTACCTCCACGTGGAGGTCTTCGACCCGCACGAGCCCTGGGACCCGCCCGCCGAGTACGCCCGGCGCTATGAACGCGACTACGGCGACAGCCTGGACGGCTGCCTGGCACCCTCCACCATGGACGGCGTGCGCGACGACCAGCACTTCCGCAACATCCGTGCCGCCTACGCCGGCGAGGTGACGCTGGTGGACCGCTGGACCGGCCACCTGCTGGACGCCCTGCGCGAGACCGGCCGCATGGACGAGACCCTGGTCATCTTCACCAGCGATCACGGCTGCATGATGGGCGAGCAGGGCCTGATCCACAAGGGCACCGACCGCCTGCACAACCAGGTGACGAAGCTGCCGCTGATCGTCCGCCACCCGGCCGGACGGGCGGCGGGGGCGCGTGTGCCCGGCTTCTGCCAGCATCAGGACATCATGCCCACGGCCCTGGACATCCTGGGCGAGCCCGTGCCGGACCGCGTGCTGGGCCGCAGCCTCTGGCCGCAGGCCCTCGGCCAGGGCGGCGCGCCCGACCACGTCGTGAGCGCCTTCTGCTTCCATGCCTGCTGCCGCACCGCGAAGTGGAACTACGTGCGGCCGTGGTTCAAGGCCGCCACGACGCAGGTCCGCGAGGGCCGGCTGTTCGGATCGCTGAACATGGAAGAGAAGCTCTACGACCTGGAAGCGGACCCGCAGGAACTGACAAACGTGGCCGCGCAGCACCCCGACGTCACGGCCGACCTGTCCAGGCGGCTCAACGCGCACATCGAGCGCATGCGGCCGCTGACGAACGGCACGCTCCAGGGCGTGGCCGAGATCGGCGCGCAGATGACCTTCGACGGACTGCCGCGCCTGGACGCGTGACGTGCACGGAGGAAGAGTCTTCTACTGATGGAGGCTGCATGGAATCCCCGCGGAAATGGTATCCGTCGGCGACGGAAGTGGATGGGTGGTGCCGTGCCGTGTTCCGGCGCGCGGAAGGCGCCGACGTGGGCGGCGAACTGCTGGACCCGCTGCCCTGGTCGGCCGTCGGCGGCATCCGGCACGCGCGCATGCGCTATGTGGCGTTCCACTCCGTAGCCCTGGGCACGTGGTACGGCATCTGGCAGCCGTGCCCGTCCGGCCGCGGCCCCCTGCTCGTCCACGTGCCGGGCTACGCGGCCGAGATGAGCGCGCATCCGGAACTGACGGCCGACGGCTACAACGTGCTGCACGTCAACCCGCTCGGCTACGTCACCCCCGAGGGGCCGGACCTCTCGAAGCGTGTCGATGACGCCTGGCCGGTGCTGCCGGACACGGTGCGCACGCTCGGCGAGGGCGGCTACTTCGACTGGCTCACCCAGGCGGCGGCGGCCACCCTCTGGGCGCTCCGGCAGGACGGCGTCAGGGGAGACGGCCCGGCGTTCTTCGGCACCAGTCAGGGCGGCGGCGGCGCGCTGCTGCTCGGCAGCATCCTGGCCGACGAGGGCGTGCGGGCCGTTGCGGCGGACGTGCCGTACCTGACGGACTTCGCGTGGGTCTACGAGCACAAGTCCGGCGCGGCCTACGCCCGGATCACCGGGCCGCTCCAAGCCCTGGCCGAGGACGGGCCGCAGCGGCTCGCGGCCGGGTGGAAGGCGCTCGGCTTCGTCGACACGCTCAGCCATGCCCACCGGCTGTCCATGCCGGTGCTGCTGACGGCGGGCTCGGTCGACACCACCTGCCCGCCGGAGACCATCCGCGCGCTGTTCGAGCGCCTGCCCGGCACGCGCGCCTACGTGGAACTCGGCGGCCAGTCGCACGGCTACACCGTGCCGTTCATGACGCTCACCCGCGCCTGGATGCGCCTGCACGTGTAACCGGCCGCGGCCTCGACAGGCGGCGGCACCGCCGTCGCTACGGGGACGACGACGGCGGGCGGGTGGACCGCCCGGGGCGCCGTCAGTCGGCCGTGTACTCGTCCCGGCGCGCGCTCATGCACTGCGCGATCTTGAGAGACTGCCGCGCGCTGCGCAGGTCGCCCACCGGGCGGCGCCCGGCGCGGATGTCGTCGAAGAACGACGCGTTCTCGCCGAAGAAGCCGTCCAGGACGAACGCCTCGTCCGTCCCGGCCAGCTTCGTGGCGGTCACGTCGTGCACGGGCTCGCGGGTGCGGAAGTGCACCAGCCGGCCCTCCACGTCGGAGCCGCTGACGGGGTGGTGCAGGACGATCGTGTGATCGAGCGCGTGAAGCTGTGCGCGTTCGACCGTCATGCCCGCCACGGGGCAGAAGCTCAGGTGGCCGGTCGCGCCGGATTTGAACGTGCAGTCCATGAAGATGTTGGCGACGCCGGGCCCCAGCTCGGGCATCTCCCGGTAGTGGAAGCGCACGTGCGCGTAGTCGCTGCCGATCAGGAAGCGAGTGGCGTCGATGCCGTGGATGGCCGTCGTCGAGAAGTCCGTGTCCTTCCGCTGCACGCGCACCATCTCGTAGCGGATGTGCTGGACGGCTTCGGGGGGGATCTCCTCGGTGAGGATGCGGCGGAACTCGCGATTCAGCGGGGCGTAACGCCGGTTGAACGCCACCTGCTGGGCCACGCCGGCCGCCTCGGCCGCCGCGATCATCTGCTCCAGCTCCTCGGGCGTGCGGCCGGGCGGCTTCTCCATCATCAGGGGGTAGCCCATCGACATGACCCGGCAGGACAACTCGCACGTGACCGGCACCGGGGAGACCAGGCAGACGGCGTCCGGCCGCTCGGTCTCGAGCATCCGGTCCAGGTCGGTGTAGCAGCGGGCGAAGCCGAACTTGTCGCGGAATCGCTCCGCGCGGTCGGCGATCAGGTCGCAGCAGGCGGCCAACTCGGTGTCCGGCCGCGCGGCCGCATAGGCGGCATAGGACGGGCCGTGTCGCCCGGTGGCGATGCCGCCGCAGCCGATGGTGCAGATTCGGAAGGCCATGCTCTCCTCCTGCCCCGGCAGGGCGGGGCGCCCCTCGAGCCAGAGTGTCGAAACGGTCGGGCAGTATACGTCGCTGCGTGCGGCCTGTCACGCGCCGAGGGCGGGGGGCGGTTCCACACTCCATCGACGGGCGGTCAGGGCACGCGGGCCGGCGCGCGGCCCAGCAGCTTGCGCAGGAACGCGGCCGTGGCTTCCGGGCTGTCGGCCGGGAAGCCGTGGTCGATCACGGCCAGGTCTTCGGCGATCCTGCGGGGACGGGCCGGCGCCGTGGCGAACCAGCGTTCCATGGCCGCCTCGTCCCGTACGCTCAGGTGGATGCGGCCGTCGCGGACGTGGACGGCGGCGAGCCCGGCGCGCGCGGCGAGCACGCGCAGCTCGGCCTGCAGGAGCAGGTTCTCCGCCGGGCGGGGCGGCGGTCCGAAGCGATCCCGCAGCGCCGCCCGGACTTCCTGGATGCCGGCCAGCCCGGTGGCGCGATGGAGCCGGCGGTAGATCTCCATCTTCTGGCGCGGCGTGGGCACGTAATCGTCCGGCAGGTAGGCGTCCAGACCCAGTTCCACGGTCACGTCGGGCGGCTCCTCGGGCGGGCGGCCCTTGAGTCCGCGCACGGCCTGGGCGAGCAGGCGGCAGTAGAGGTTGTAGCCGACGGCGGCGATGTGGCCCGACTGGGCGGGCCCCAGGATGTTGCCTGCGCCGCGCATCTCCAGGTCGCGCAGGGCGATGTCGAACCCCGCGCCCAGGTGCGAGTAGCGGCGGATGGCGTCCAGCCGGCTCTGGGCTTCGGGGGTGACGGGGCGGCTCTCCGGCACGAAGAAGTAGGCATAGGCCTTGTGGATGTAGCGGCCCACGCGGCCGCGCAACTGGTGCATCTCCGCCAGGCCCAGCAGGTCCGACCGGTTCAGGACGATCGTGTTCGCGTTCGGGATGTCCAGGCCGCTCTCGACGATCGTGGTGCTGACCAGCACGTCGATCCTGCCGTCGATGAAGTCGTCCATGGTCCCGGCCAGCTCGTTCTCGGGCATCCGGCCGTGGGCGACGGCCACGGTGGCCTCGGGCACGATGGACCGGACGCGGTCGGCGAAGTCCGTGATCGAGTGCACGCGGTTGTGGATGACGAAGACCTGCCCCTGGCGGTTCAGCTCGCGCAGGACGGCGTGGCGCAGTATCTGGGGGCTGAAGCGCGAGACCCTCGTCTCGATGGCCTGGCGGTCGTGGGGAGGCGTCTGGAGGGCCGAGATCTCGCGCAGCCCCATCAGCGCCATGTGGAGCGTGCGGGGGATGGGGGTGGCCGACAGGGTGAGCACGTCCACGGTGCGGCGCAGCTTCTTGAGGGACTCCTTGTGTTCGACGCCGAACCGCTGCTCCTCGTCGATGATGACCAGCCCCAGGTTCTTGATGCGGACGCTGCTCTGCACCAGGCGGTGCGTGCCGATGACGACGTCCACGGTGCCCTCGGCCAGGCCCGCCAGCACGCGGCGCGTCTCGGCGTCGGTCAGGAACCGGCTGAGCATCTCCACGCGGACGGGGTAGTCGGCCATGCGTTCGGAGAAGGTGCGGAAGTGCTGCTGCGCCAGCACGGTGGTGGGCACGAGCATGGCCGCCTGGCGGCCGCCCATCACGCAGCGGAAGGCCGCCCGCATGGCGATCTCCGTCTTGCCGTAGCCGACGTCGCCGCAGATCAGGCGGTCCATGGGCTGCGGCGAACACATGTCTCGCCGCACCTCCTCGGCCGCCCGGAGCTGGTCCTCGGTCTCCTCGTAGGGGAACTCGGACTCGAACTGCTGCTGCCACTCCGTGTCGTCCGGGGCGGCGATGCCCTGCTGGGTCTCGCGCAGGGCCTGCACCTCGAGCAGCTCGGCGGCCATGTCTTCGATCGCCTCTCGGGCGCGCTCCTTCGCGCGCCACCAGCCGGCGCTCCGGATGTGGCTCAGCTCGGGCCGGCGGCCGCCCACGCCGATGTAGCGGTGCACCAGCTCGATGCGGTCGCACGGCACGTGCACGTGCACCTGCTCGGCAAACTCGATCTCCAGGTACTCGCGCGTGCGCCCGCCCTGCTCCAGCACGCCGGTGCCCAGGAACCGCCCGATGCCGTGATCGACGTGCACGACCAGGTCGCCGGGCGAGAGGTCCTGCACCGACTCGACCGGCCGGCCCTCCTGCGCGTGCGGCACGAACCGCCGCTGCCGATACCGGCCGAACAGGCGGTGATGGGGGATCAGCGCCAGCCCGGCCTCCGCGCAGAGCACGCCGTGATTGAGCCGCCCGATGCCGAACCGGAGGCCGTCCAGCCCGTTCGGCCCGCGGCCCTGAAGGAGCGCCCGCAGGCGGCGGGCCTCGGCCTCGCTCATGCAGTAGACGGTCGCCGCGTCGTGCGCGCGACAGACGCGCGCCAGCTCTGCGAACGTCGAATCCAGGTCGGGGCCGAACACGTCCCGCTGAGCCATCGGCACCCGGACTACGTCCCCGTCGGCCCCCTCGCCGTCGGTGCGGAACTCCACGCGCGGCCGTCCCTCGACCGCCGCCCACAGGGCCGGCGGCGGCACCAGCAGGCCGCTCTGTTCGGCCTGGTCATAGACCTCCTGCGCGCGGCCGCGCAGCCGGTCGGGGTCGACCAGGTACACGGCGGCGTCCTGCGGCAGGTGGTCCAGCAGGCTTGCCGAGGGCCGTTCGCCCGCGCCCGTATGCTCCGCGGCGGCCAGCAGGCAGCTCTGGGCCCGGTCGACGGAGAGCTGGGATGCGGGATCGAAGCTGCGGATCGACTCGACCTCGTCGCCGAAGAACTCGATGCGTACGGGCCGCGTGGCCCCGTGCGAATAGACGTCCAGGATGCCGCCGCGCAGGGCGTACTGCCCGGGGGCCGCGACCTGTGGCAGGGCCAGGTAGCCGTGGTCGGCCAGCCAGGCGGCCAGCGCGTGCGGGTCCGCCGCCTCGCCGCGGCGGATGGTGCGCGAGCCCTCGCGCAGGGCGTCGGCCGAGGAGGTCGGCTCCATCAGCGCGTTGACGGCTGCGGCCACCACGCGGGTCGCAGCGGTGGGGGCCAGGTAGGCGTCGGCCTCGGGCGGGCCGTCGTCGGGGTCCGGGCCGAAGGCCAGGTGGCGCAGTACGTGCAGGCGGGCCCTCAGGACCACCTCGCTGGGCTCGTCGGCGTCGCCCGGCAGCACCTCCAGGGGGGGGAAGTGGCAGGCGAGCGCCGGGCGGAACAGGTCCACGTCCTCGGCGAACTCCTCGGCCTCCTCGCCCGTGGCGCAGACGATCAGCGTCGGCGTACGTACGTTCTCCGCCAGCCAGGCAGCGAGCAGGGCGGCTCCGCTGCCGGCCGCGCCGATCACCGTGACCTTCCCGCGGGCGCGCAGAAGGTCCGGCAGCCGCCTCACCGAGGCCAGGCCGCCGATCCTGTCCAGTGGATCCGACATCCCGCCTTGACTGAAGTGAGGACGCGAAGGCACGGGGCGGGACCAACGCCTCCATTATAGCGCGGCCGGGCCGGCCCGGCCAGCGAAGCGGGCCCATTTCGTTTGACAGCCCGGGGCCGTTTCCATATACTGATCCCACGGTGTACGCGCAGCAGGGGACTTCGTTTCTCCGGAACGGCCGGCGCGCACAAGCCCGCCCTGTTTCGAAAGTGTCGCGATGACACTGGACGAACTCCGTAGACAGGTGGACGAACTCGACAGGCAGATCGTGCGCCTGGTCAACGAGCGGGCCAAGGTGGCCTGTGAGATCGGCCATCTGAAGAGGCGCGACAACAACGCGCTCTACGTCCCGTCGCGCGAGAAGACCGTCTACGACAACATCTCGGCCCTCAACGAGGGGCCGCTGCCGGACCGGTGTCTGAAGGCCGTCTACCGGGAGATCATGAGCGGGTGCCTGGCGCTGGAGACGCCCCTGAAGGTGGCGTATCTGGGCCCTGAAGGCACCTTTACGCACGTGGCCGCACGGACGAAGTTCGGAGACTCGGTGAGCTACCTGCCGGCCGCCACGCTGGATGAGGTGTTTTCGGAGGTCGAGCGGGGCCGCGCCGATCACGGCGTGGTGCCGGTGGAGAACTCAACCGGCGGAGGGATTCACGAGACGCTCACGCGCTTCCTGTCCAGCCCGCTGAAGGTCTGCGCGGAGGTGCTGCTGGAGATCCACCACGCCCTGATGGCCCGGTGCCCGCAGGAGGACGTGCGAAAGATCTACAGCAAGGGCGAGGTGCTGGGGCAGACGCGGCGATGGCTCCAGGAGCACATGCCCGGCGTGGCGCTGGCCGAGATGCGCAGCACCAGCGCGGCGGCGGCCCAGGCCGCCGCCGAGCCGGACGCCGCCGCCATCGGCAGCGCCAGCCTGGCGCCCGTGCACGGCCTGCGCGTGCTGGCGGACCGCATCGAGGACTACGCGCACAACGCCACGCGGTTCTTCGTGCTCGGGCGGAGCATGAGCGAGCCGACGGGCAACGACAAGACAGCCGTCCTGTGCAGTGTGCGCGACAAGGTCGGGGCGCTCCACGACCTGCTGGAGCCGTTCAAGGAGTTCGGCATCAACATGACGAAGATCGAGTCCTTTCCCTCGCCGACCGCCCCCTGGCAGTACCATTTCTTCGTCGACTTCCTCGGACATCCCGAGCACGAGGAGACGCAACGCGCGCTTCAGGCCATGGAGGCCGAATGCGTCTCCTTCAAGGTGCTCGGCGCATTCGCCCGCTGGGAGGGCTGAGCGTCCGGGGCCTCGGCGTTTCACGTACCCTGAGAATAGGCTGAACACATGAGAGCGTTGTTCGTCGCAGGCAACTGGAAGATGAACCTGGACGGCGCAGGGGCCGTGGCCCTGGCCGGCGCGCTGCGGAACGAGTTCGGCGAGACGCGGGCGGTGCGGATTGCCGTGTTCCCGCCGTTCGTCTATCTGAAGTCCGTCGCCGACGTGCTGTCCGGCAGCGCCGTCGCCGTCGGCGGGCAGAACATGTCCAGCGAGCCCTCCGGCGCCTTCACCGGCGAGGTCGCCGGCTCGATGCTGCTCGACGCGGGCTGCCGCTACGTCATCCTGGGCCATTCGGAACGCCGCCACGTGCTGGGCGAAAGCGACGAGTTCATCAACCGCAAGGTCCACCGCGCGCTCGAGACGGGCCTCTCCCCGATCCTGTGCGTGGGCGAAACGCTCGAACAGCGCGAGGCCGACCGCACCGACGAGGTGATCGCCGGCCAGCTCGAGAGCGGCCTGCAGGGCGTCTCCGCCCGGCAGATGGAGGACCTCACCATCGCCTACGAGCCCGTCTGGGCCATCGGCACCGGGCGCACCGCCTCCCCCGAGCAGGCCCAGGAGGTCCACGCCCTGCTGCGCCGCCTGTTGACCGACGCCTACGGGGCCGAAACGGCCGAGGCCACCGCCATCCAGTACGGCGGCAGCGTCAAGGCGGACAACGCCGGGCGGCTGCTGTCCATGCCCGACGTCGACGGCGCGCTGGTCGGCGGGGCGAGCCTGAAGGCCGACTCCTTCGGCGGCATCATCCACGCCGCCCTGAATCTCACGCGATGAGGCGGACGGATGGAACCTGAGGTACTGCGCGGACTGATCAAGAAGGCGGCCGTGATCGCCTCGTTCTTCGCCGTGGCCCTGATCTTCTACCTGCTGAAATGGCGCGCGGCGCTCGTGGCCTACGTGATCGTCGTCGGCTTCCTGGCCACGCTGGCCATCCTGATCCAGAGCGGCAAGGGAGGCGGCCTGGCCGCGTCCCTGGGCGGCCTCGGCGTCGATTCGATGCTCGGCAGCCATTCGGCCACCCCCATCGCCAAGGCCACTTACATCATGCTGGCCCTGTGCCTCTTCATCCTGATCCTCACGGCGCGCCTGGGCCCCGCGCGCGAGGAGGTCGAGGGGATCGTGCCGGTCAGGGAGGCCCCGGTGCAGTTGCCCCTCGGGGATCTGCCGCCGTTGACCGACGCGCCGGCCGATGCCGGCGCGCCGGCCGATGCCGGCGCCCCGGCCGATGCCGTCCCGGCGGATGCCGGCGCGCCGCCGGCCCAGCCGGAATCGGGTGCGGCCCCGCAGCCGGAAGAGGCGGTCGCCAATGATTAGGAGCATGACGGGGTTCGGGGCCGCCGAGGTGCAGGCGGAGCAGTGGACCGTGCGCGCGGAGCTGCGCTCGGTCAACCACCGCGACCTGCAGGTGTCCTTCCGCGTGCCGGACGCGTTCGGCGCGAAGGAGATCGAACTCCAGAGGCTCATCGAGGCGCGCGCGCGCCGCGGCCACGTGCGCCTGGCGGTCTCCGTGCAGGTCAAGGCGGATCAGACGGACGTGCTGGTGGACACCGCGCAGATCGAAGGGTACGTGCGGGTGCTCAAGGCCCTGGCGGAACGCGGCGGGGTGCCCGTGCAGATCGACCTGGCGGGGCTGTTGCGGCTGCCCGGCGTCCTGCGGGACGTGACGACGGACGGAGAGTTGCGCGGTCGGCTCTGGCCCTCCGTGCTCGAGTCGGTCGAGGCGGCCCTGGCCGCCATGGTCTCGATGCGCGAGACCGAGGGAGCGAACTTGGCCGTGCAGCTCCACGAGGTCTGTGCGGCCGTCGAGGCGGCCGTCGCCCGGATCGAGGTGGCCGTGCCGGACGTGACGGCGGCCTACCGGGACCGGCTGACGGAGCGGATCGAGACGCTGCTGGACGGCACCGGCGTGGCCGCCGGCGAGGAGGCGCTGGCGCGCGAGGTGGCCTACTTCGCCGAGCGGGCGGACGTCAGCGAGGAGGTCGCCCGGCTGCGCAGCCACGTGGCGCAGTTCCGGGATGCGCTCGACAGCGACGAGGAGGCCGTGGGCCGGCGCCTGGAGTTCCTGGGGCAGGAGATGCTGCGCGAGGCGAACACGATGGCGGCCAAGCTGCCGGCCGGCGATCAGATCCGGGACGCGATGGATCTGAAGGGCCTGATCGACCGTGTGCGCGAGCAGGTGCGCAACGTCGAGTAGCCGGAGGGTTTCGGGCGGAGCGATTGGCACCGAAGAGCAACAGAGACGCGGCCGGCCGGCTGGCCCGGCCCGGACGGGTGTTCGTCCTCTCGGGCCCGAGCGGCGTGGGGAAGAACACCATCGCCGACAGGCTGCGTGCGCGCGGCCTGGCGGTGCGCGCCGTGACCGCGACCACGCGGGCGGCCAAGCCCGGCGAGCAGCACGGACGCGACTACCTGTTCGTCAGCGAGGAGGAATTCGGCCGGTGGCTTCGCGAGGGCCGGCTGGCCGAATCCACGTGCTACGTCGGCCACCGCTACGGGACGCCCCTGGCCTCCGTGGAGGCCGCCGGGGCATCGGGCCGGCCCGTCGTGCTGACGATCGACGTGGACGGCGGATTGCAGTTGAAGCGGCGGTTCCCGGCGGTGACGCTCATCTTCGTGGAGCCGCCGTCGGAGGCGGAGTTGCGCCGGAGGCTCCGGACCAGAGGACGCGACGACGCCGAGACCATCGAGCGCCGCATCCGGAGAGCGCTCGAGGAGTGTGCACTGGCGGCGGATTACGACTTCCGCGTCGTCAACGATGACCTCGATACGGCCGTCGAGACGGTGGCCGAGATCCTGACGCAGCGTGCGGGACACGACGAGACACGTTCCTGAAGTGTGAGGGAGCCGGATGAAGAGCAAGAGCCAGGAAGGGCGGGTGGAGGAACTCAGCAAGCTGGTCGGGGGCCGTTTCCGGCTCACCGTGCTGATCCAGAAGCAGGCGCAGGAGTACTACGCCGCCGGCCGCACGTTCATGCCCAGCGTGCGGAACTTCGACGAGCTGTTCAACTACATCCTCGATGAGATCGAGGACGGCACGATTCAGCTCGCAGAGCGCGAGCCGGGCGCCGAGATCGAGCCCGGTCTGCAGCCGTCGGACCTGCTGGGGGCCGACGAACAGATCTGACGCGCGCCCCGACGCGCGCCATGCGCCGGAGTTCCCCCGATGGAACCCACGAGCAGCAACGTGATCCTGGGCGTGACGGGCAGCATCGCCGCCTACAAGGCCGCCGCCGTCGTGCGCGCCCTCACCGCGCAGGGCCACGCCGTGCAGGTGGTCATGACGGCCTCCGCCTGCCGGCTGGTCGGCCCGGCGACGTTCCGCGCCCTCTCGGGCCGCCCGGTCCTCACTGAGATGTTCGCCGAGGACGCCCACGCGAGCCTGCCCCACATCTCGCTGGCCGAATGGGCGCACGTGCTGGCGATCGCGCCCGCCACGGCCAACGTGCTGGGCAAGATCGCCAACGGCCTGGCCGACGACATCCTCACGTGCACGTGGATGGCCTGCGACTGCCCCAAGGTGCTCGCCCCGGCCATGAACGACCGCATGTGGTGCAGCCCGGCCGTCGAGCGCAACTGTGCCTATCTGCAGGCCCTCGAAGGGGTGACGTTCGTCGGCCCCGTCGAGGGCCGTCTGGCCAGCGGCCGCACCGGCATGGGCCACATGGCGTCCGTCCAGGAGGTGGTGGCGGCCGTCAACGCCGCCCTGCGCCGTTGAACTCCCCCGGCCGCGTCCCCGAAGGACCGAGACCGCAGGAGGACCCCCGCACCATGTGCGAACAGATGCCCCCGAACGCCCTCCGCGTGCACGTGCGTCGCCGTGAGGGCTGCGACGACCTGCCCCTGCCGCGCTACCAGAGCCCCGGCGCCAGCGGGATGGACCTGCACGCCGCCGTCGACGGCGAACTGACGATCGCCCCCGGTGCGGTCGCCCTGGTGCCCACCGGCCTGCACGTGGCCGTGCCCCCCGGCTTCGAGGCCCAGGTGCGCCCCCGCAGCGGACTCGCCCTCCGGAGCATGGTCACCGTGCTGAACGCCCCCGGCACCATCGACAGCGACTACCGCAACGAGGTCGGCGTGATCCTGGCCAACTTCGGCCGCGAGCCGTTCACGGTCACACGCGGCATGCGCATCGCCCAGATGGTCATCTGCCGCGCCTGCCGGGCCGAGCTGGTGGAGGTCGACGCCCTGGACCGCACCGAGCGGCACATGGGCGGCTTCGGGTCCACCGGCCTGCACTGATCCCGTCCACCGAGCGCACAACCCCGCGAGGGAGAACTTCCCCATGACCGCCCGGCTGTCGGAGGCCCTGGCCCGCCTTCCGCAGGCGCACGTCGCCGTCTGCGGCGACTTCTGCCTGGACGCCTACTGGGACATCGACCCGGACGAGGGCGAGGTGAGCGTGGAGACCGGCCTGCCCGTGCGCCGCGTGCGCACGCAGGACTACAGCCCCGGCGGCGCGGCCAACGTGGTCGCCAACCTCTGCGCGCTCGGCGTGGGCGAGGTGCACGTGGTCGGCCTGGCGGGCGACGACGTCTTCGGCCCCCTCCTCCGCCGCATCCTCTCCGAGGCCGGCGCGGACGTCTCCGGCCTGCTCGACGGCGGACCGGGCTGGCAGACGATGGTTTTCGGCAAGCCGCACGTCGGCGGCGTCGAACAGAACCGCATCGACTTCGGAGGGTTCAACGAGCCGTCCGCCGGGGCCGCCGATGCGCTCGCCGGGGCGCTCGACGCGGCGGCGCGCCGCTGTACGGCCGTGGTGCTGAACCAGCAGGTGCCCGGCGGGACGTGCCCGCCCGGCGTCATCGAGCGTCTCAACGCCGTGGTGGCCGCCCACCCGGCGCCCGCGTTCCTGGTCGATTCGCGCGACCGCGCCGCGCTCTACCGCGGCGGCTCGCTGAAGGTCAACGCGCACGAGGCGGCCCGGCTGTGCGGACGTCCGCGCCCGCTCGGCGTGCCCGTGCCCCGCGAGGAGGCGCAGGCGTGCGCGCGCGAACTGTGCGGACGCACCGGCCGGCCCGCGTTCGTCACGTGCGGCGCCGACGGCATCTGCGTGGCGGACGGCGGGCGCCTCGATCACGTGCCCGGCATCGCCCTGGAGGGGCCGCTGGATCCGGTCGGGGCGGGCGACACGGCCGTGGCCGCCCTGGCGGCCGTCATGGGCTCCGGCGGCGATGCGCGCACGGCCGCCCTCGTGGCCAACCTGGCCGCCGCCGTCACCGTCAGGAAGCTGCACACCACCGGCACGGCCACGCCCGCCGAGATACGCGCCCTGGCGGCGCGCGCGGGCGCGGGCGCAGGTTGAAAATGTGGCGGGCTTCTGGCAGACTCAGCACCCGACGGAGGCCGTACGCGACTCGAGCACGGAAGGGCGGGACAATGGAACCGAGACGGGCGCTGGGAACGAGGCGACGGGGGCTCTGTGCGGGGCTTCTGATGGTGGCCGTCCTGGCCGTCGCGGCCGCCGGGGCCGTGGCGGCCGGCGACGTGGCGGTGGCCGGCCGGACGGCCGAACTGCTGCGGTTCGCCCCCGAGGGCACGTGGGCGGCCGGCGCGGTCGACCTGGAGCGCCTGCTGGCGGCGCCCATGCTGGCGCCGCTCCCGATGATGGCCCCCGACATCGCCAGGCAGGCGCGCGGCATCCGGACGGCTGCCGCGTTCGCCCTGCCGATGGAGCCGCCCCTGGACGAGCACGAGGGCCCGCGCCGCGTCTGCGGGCTGGTCGAGCTGGCCGAGGGGAAACGCGGGGCGCTCGAGACCGAGCTGACCGGGGCGCGTCAGGACGAGCCGCTGGAGGGGCTCGCGGTCTACGGAGGCCCAGACCTGCTGGCGGCCTTCGTCGACGACACGACCCTGGTCTTCGGGAGCGACCGCGACGCCCTGGCTGCGGCCGTTCGGGTCGTCCGGGCGGGCGCCGGCGCGGGCCTGACGGGCGGACTGAAGGCCATCACGGAGCCGCACGCCGGCCGGACGCTCTTCGGCGGCATGGCCCTCCCCCGTCCGCTGGCGGAGGGGTTCCCGGAGTCCGCGCGAGAGGACTCTCCCGAATGGATCCGCGAGCTGACGGGCGCCGGCTTCGGGTGCGATCTGGCACCCAACCTGGCCGCGCGCGTGCATCTGAAGTTCCTGAACCCCGACGCCGCGCAGGCCGTGCGGGGCGCGGCACAGGAGCGGATTGCCGCGCTGCGGACGGAACTGGCTGCTCAGGGCGACCCCGCGATGGCGGCCGTCAGGGCCTCGGCGGCCATGGTGCTCGACGCGATCGAGCTGACGGCCGAGGGGCCGGACTTCCGCGCGAGCATCGACCTGAATCCGCAGCAGACGCAGGCCCTCCAGGGGGCTCTGTTCATGCAGATGATGATGTTCGGGCAATCGCTGGGCCGGGCGCGCGCCCAGGCGCAGACGGCCGTCGGAATGGCCAACCTCCGCAACCTGTTCACGAGCATGGTGCTGTACCGCGCCGACCACCAGCAGCAGTTTCCGCCGAGCCTCAAGGCCCTGCTCGACGAAGGCTACCTGACCGATCGGGACATGCTGATCGACCCCGCCGACCCGGCGCCGCAGGTCGATCCGCAATCCGGCCTGCCGACCAGCTACCTCTACGCGGGCGAGGTGCCGCCGAACGTGCCGGGGAACTTCATCATCGCCTACTCGCGCAAGGGCATTTACGGAGACGTCCGGTTTGTGCTCTACGCCGACGGCGCGGTGAGCGAGGTCAGCGAGGCCGACCTGCAGCGGTCCGGCGCCGCGCGCGGGATGTCGTTCTGGGACTGCTTCCGGTGGGCGGCCGACCACTGGCGCAGCGAGTTCGTCTACGAGGACGAGGAGCGTCTGCGCAGGTTCTTCGAGATACAGGGTTGAGGAAGGACGGGGTTCCATGGGCGAGAGCCTGACGTACAAGATCATCGGCGCGCACCGGGCCGAAGGGACGGCCGAGCCGGGGCGGCCGGTCGCCATCCGCATCGACCAGACGCTGACGCAGGACGCCACCGGCACCGCCGCCTGCCTGCAGTTCGAGGCGATGGGCGTCGACCACGTGCGCACGGAGCTGTCGGTCAGCTACGTGGACCACAACATGCTGCAGGCCGACCCCCTCAACGCGGACGACCACCGCTACCTTCGGTCGGTGGCCGCCCGCTACGGGATCGTCTTCAGCCGGCCGGGCAACGGCATCTGCCACCAGGTGCACCTGGAGCGGTTCGGCGTGCCGGGCAAGACGCTGCTGGGCAGCGACAGCCACACGCCCACCGGCGGCGGCCTGGGCATGATCGCCATCGGCGCGGGGGGGCAGGACGTGGCCTGCGCGATGGCCGGCCTGCCGTTCGAGCTGACGGCGCCGCGCGTCGTGCAGGTGGTTCTGACGGGCGCCCTGGCACCGTGGGTCAGCGCCAAGGACGTCATCCTGGAGCTTCTGCGCCGGCTCGGCGTCAAGGGCGGCGTGGGCAAGGTGTTCGAATATGCCGGGCCGGGCGTCGCCGCGCTCAGCGTGCCGGAGCGCGCGACGATTACGAACATGGGCGCTGAACTCGGCGCGACGACCAGCGTGTTCCCGTCCGACGACGTCACCCGCGCCTGGCTGCGCGCGCAGGGACGCGAGGACGACTTCCGGGCCCTGTCTGCCGACCCCGACGCGCGCTACGACGAGGTCGTCGAGCTGGACCTCGCGTCTCTGGAGCCGCTCATCGCCTGCCCGCACAGCCCCGGCAACGTCGTGCCCGTGGCCGAGGCGGCCGGCACGCGCGTGCAGCAGGTGCTGATCGGGAGCTGCACGAACTCCTCCTACGAGGACCTGGCCCTGACGGCCGCCCTGCTGGCCGGGCGGCGGGTGCACGCGGACGTGGACCTGGCCATCAGCCCGGGCTCCCGGCAGGTGCTCAGCACGATCGCGGCCGACGGTGCCCTGGCGCGGATGGTGGACGCCGGCGCGCGCATCCTGGAGGTGGCCTGCGGGCCGTGCATCGGCATGGGGCAGGCGCCGCCGAGCGGGGCAGTGACGCTGCGCACGTTCAACCGCAACTTCGAGGGGCGCTCGGGCACGCCGGACGCCCGCAGCTACCTGTGCAGCCCGGCCGTGGCCGTGGCGTCGGCCCTGAACGGGTGCATCACCGATCCGCGCACGCTGGCGGACGCGCCGCCGCCGATCGAACGGCCGGCCGCGTTCGCCCGGAACGACGCCGGGTTCATCTTCCCGCCCGAGAAGGGCGGAGACGTCGAGATCGTGCGCGGGCCGAACATCAAGCCGATCCCCCGGCGCGGCCCGATGCCGGACCGGCTCGAGGGCGTCGTCCTGCTGAAGGTGGGCGACAACGTCACGACCGACCACATCATGCCGGCCGGGGCGAAGGTGCTGCCGCTGCGTTCGAACATCCCGGCCATCAGCGAGTTCGTTTTCGAGCGGATCGACCCGACGTTTCCGCGGCGCGCGCGCGAGGCGGGCGGCGGGTTCGTCGTCGCCGGCGAGAACTACGGGCAGGGCTCCAGCCGCGAGCACGCGGCGCTGGCGCCCATGCACCTGGGCCTGATCGCCGTCCTGGCGCGCAGCTTCAGCCGCATCCACAGGGCGAACCTGGTCAACTTCGGCATCCTGCCGCTCACGTTCGCCGATCCGGCCGACTACGAGCGCGTCGAGCAGGGCGCGCGCCTGGCGATCGAGGACGTGGCCGCCGGGCTCGAGGCCGGCCGGCTGACCGTCCGGGCCGGGGCGGACGGCCCGCGGTTCGAGGCGCTGGCCGAGCTGAGCGACAGGGAGCGGGAGATCGTTCTGGCCGGCGGACGTCTGAACCTCCTGAGGCGGTAGAGCCGTTTCCATTCCCTTCCATCCGACGAGTGCACGCACCATGAGCGCGAAGCCGAGCAGGCAGCCACAAGTCCCCGAGGACGGGGTTCTGATCGAGTACTCCGACGGCAGGCTCCGGGTTCCGGACCGCCCCATCGTGCCCTTCATCGAGGGCGACGGCACCGGGCCGGACATCTGGCGGGCGACCCGGGCCGTCGTGGAGGCCGCCGTGCGGACGGCCTACGGCACGGATCGGAGAATCTGCTGGACGCAGATCTACGCGGCGGACCGCGCGCTGGAGCTGTTCGGCGAATGGGTGCCGGAGGAGACGTTCGAGGCGATCCGCCGCTTCCGCATGGCCATCAAGGGGCCGCTGAACACGCCCATCGGCGGCGGCCATCGCAGCGCGAACGTGACGCTGCGCCAGGTGCTGGACCTGTATGCCTGCGTGCGGCCCGTCTTCTGGGTGCCCGGCGTGCCGTGCCCGGTCAAGGAGCCGCAGAAGCTCGACGTGGTGGTCTTCCGCGAGAACACCGAGGACGTCTACGCCGGCATCGAGTTCCCCGCCGGCTCCCCGGAGGCCGACAGGCTGGCCGCGTTCCTGGCCGATGAACTCCACCGCCCGGTGCGCGAGGGCTCGGCGATCGGCATCAAGCCGATGAGCGAGTTCGGCACGAAGCGCCTGATGCGCATGGCCATGCAGCATGCGCTGGACAACGGCCGGCGCAGCGTGTCGATCATGCACAAGGGCAACATCATGAAGTACACCGAGGGCGCCTTCCGCGACTGGTGCTACGAGGTCGTGCGGGAGGAGTTCGCGGGCGCGGCGGTCACCGAGCAGGAGCTCTACGACGCCCACGGCGGCACCATGCCCGAGGGCAAGGTGCTGGTGAAGGACCGCATCGCCGACGCGATGTTCCAGCAGGTCCTCCTGCGCCCGGACGAATACGACGTCATCGTCAGCCCGAACCTGAACGGCGATTACATCTCCGACGCGCTGGCCGCGCAGGTGGGCGGGCTGGGCATCGCGCCGGGCGCGAACATCGGCGACGGCGTGGCGCTGTTCGAGGCGACGCACGGCACGGCGCCGAAGTACGCCGGCCAGGACAAGGTGAACCCCTCCAGCCTGATCCTCAGCGCCCGCATGATGCTCGAGCACCTGGGGTGGACGGAGGCCGCCGACCTGGTCCTGAAGGGCCTGAAGGCCGCCGTCGCGCAGAAGAAGGTCACCTACGATCTGGAACGCCAGATGCAGGGCGCGTCCCTGCTGAAATGCAGCGAGTTCGGGCAGGCCGTCATCGACAACATGTAGTCCCGTGCGGTCGGGCAGGAGCAGGATCGTGGACACCGTCAAGATCGGCGGCCTGGGCGTCAGCCGTTTCATCCTCGGCAGCAACCCCTTCAGCGGCTTCTCCCATCAGGGACCGCGCCGCGACCGGGAGATGATCCACTACCACACGTGCGCGCGCATCAAGGAGACCATCCGCGAGGCGGAGTCACTGGGGATCGACACGATCATCGCGCGGGCGGACTTCCACATGCTGCGCGTCCTGCTGGAGCACTGGGACGAGGGGGGCACCGTGCGCTGGTTCGGGCAGACCTGCCCCGAGGTGGCGTCGCCCGAGCGCTGCCTGCAGCGCGTGGCCGGCGCCGGGGCGCCCGCGTGCCACATCCACGGCGGCTATGCCGACCACCTGCTGGCGACAGGGCGCCTGGCGGAACTGATCCCGACGGTCCAGTACGGGCACGCGCTGGGGCTGGCCGTGGGCCTGGCCGGACACGACCCGGGCACGTTCCGGTGGGCCGAGGAGCATGGGCTCGCCGTGGACTACTACATGTGCGCCTACTACGGCTCGATCGACCGCACCGCGTCGGCCGAGCACGCCTCCAGCGACGAAGAGGTCTTTGACCCCGCGGACCGGGAGGAGATGACGGAACTGATCCGGACGCTCTCGAAGCCCGTCATCCACTACAAGGTGCTGGCGGCCGGGCGGAACGATCCGGCCGAGGCGCTGGCCTACGCGGCGGCGAAGATGCGGCCGGGCGACGCCGTCTGCGTGGGCATCCACGCGAAGGACAAGCCCGACATGCTGCGCGAGGACGTGCGGCTGCTTCAGGAGGCTCTGGCACGATCGCACGCGTAGCCCCCGGCGGCGATGTCGGGTAGCGCGTGGCGTGTCAATCGCGGGTAGCCCCCGGCGTCTCGCCGGGGGACACGCAGATTGGACGCGGGCAACAAGCGTCCTGCGGCGCTGTCCGGCACACACCTGCACGGCCGGGGGCGGCCGTGCCTATCCATTGGGGGGATAGCCCACGGCGGGGCGCCCGCGCGTGCATGCACGGGCGGGCGCCCCCACCCATCGGGCGGACGGCGTCCGTCGGGATCGCGTCAGTACTCGATGATCACGCCCACGGCCTTCGTGCGGTCCTTGACGAGCAACTCGAAGCCCTGGACGGCGTCGTCGAACGGGAACCTGTGGGTCACCATCGGCGCCGCGTTGACCTTGCCCTCGGCCATGAGCTGCAGGGTGAGCAGGCGGTTGCGCTCGCGCGTCCACTTGTTGTATGGCGTGGCATGCTGGGGACTTGTGCCGGCGTGCGCGCCGATCACGATCAGCCCCTTGCAGTGGATGTGCGTGTAGACGTCGACCTCTGGGACGAGGCCGCGCGTGGAGCCCACGGCGACGACGCGCGCCCGCTCCCCGCCCATCTCCAGCGCCGTGTTGAACGCCCGGTTCGAGCCGGTGGCGTCCAGAACGACGTCGGCCATCTCGCCGTTCGTCAGATCCTTCAGGGCGGCCGCGGCGTCGGTCTCGGCGGGGTTGATCTTCGCGTCGGCGCCCATGCCCTCGATCATGGCCAGGCGCTCGTTGCTCACGTCGACCGCCACGAGCAGGCGCGGGCCTGTGAGCCGGGCGAACTGCAGCGCGAGCTGCCCCACGATGCCCATGCCCATCACGACGACCACCTCGCCGAGCTGCGGCTGGGCCAGGCGCAGGCCGTTCATGCTGACCAGGCCGAGGGTGGAGAACGTGGAGTCCTCATACGACACGCCGTCCGGGATGTGGGCGCTACCCCGGGCCGGCACGACGATGCGCGTGGCATGCTTGGCCGAGCCGCAGACGCGGTCGCCCACCTTGAAGTCCGTGACGCCCGGACCGACCGCAATGACGTCGCCGGCCGACGAGTAGCCCGGCACGATCGGGTACTTGTGCTTGCCGGCCTGGATCTGCGCCGTGATGCCCTGCAGGTAGGCCAGCTCGGTGCCCGTGCTGATGAGGGTCCTTTTCATCTCGATGAGAAGCTGCCCCTCGCCGGGCTCGTGTAGATCGACCTCCTCGATTGCCACTACGTCCTTGGCCGGGAATACCACCTGTCGTGCTGTCTCGCCCATCGCCCTTCCTCCTGTGTGCCGAGCGCCACTCCCATGTGCCGAGCCTTCGCGGCCCTGCGCGGCCATTCTGATTCGGCGCACGCCGTTTTTCAAGTGTCCGCAGGCGCATCGGCGTCGGCGCCGGCGGAACGCGGCCATTGCTTGACTTGTGACCGGGGCGCCGCATAATAGGGGCGACCCGACCGGGCGAGGCGGATCGCCCGTGGCGCTTCCTTGGAGGTCTCATGCAGGGATCCGATCCGGACGGCCCCCGCCGACTGACCACGCCCCTGGACGACGCCCGGGTGCTGCCCCTGCACGCCGGCGACCGCGTCGTGCTGACGGGCGTCGTGTATACCGCCCGCGACGCTGCGCACAAGCGCATGGTCGAGGCGCTCGCGGCCGGCCGGCAGTTGCCGTTCGACCCCCGGGGGCAGGTCATCTACTACGTGGGGCCGTCGCCGGCCCCGCCGGGCCGGGTCATCGGCGCCGCCGGCCCGACCACCAGCGGCCGCATGGACGCCTACGCGCCCGCCCTCTACCGCGCCGGCATCCGGGCCACCATCGGCAAGGGGGGCCGGTCCCCCGAGGTGCGCCGGGCCGTGGCCGAGTGCCGGGCGCTGTACCTGGCCGCCGTCGGCGGGGCCGGTGCCCTGCTGGCGCGCTGCATCCGGCAGGTCGAGGTGGTCGCCTACGCCGAACTCGGCCCGGAGGCCGTCCGGCGGCTGATCGTGGAGGACTTCCCGGCCGTCGTCGTCAACGACGCCCACGGCGGCGACCTCTATGAGCGGGTGCGCGAGGCTGCCGGGGAGGACGCCCGACCATGAGGCGGGCCCGCCATGCCCTGCCGCCCGAGCGGAAGATCGGGCCCGTTCTGGATGCCCTGGAAGCGGCCTACGGCCGCCCTCGGTGGCAGGGGGGAGAGGAGCCTCTGGCCGTTCTGGTGCGGGGGATCCTGTCGCAGAACACCAGCGACGTCAACAGTGCGCGGGCGTTCGACGAGCTGATGGGCGAGTTCGGAACCTGGGAAGCGGTCGCCGCCGCCCCCGTGGGGCAGGTGGCCCGTGCCGTCCGCTGCGGGGGCCTGGCCGGGCAGAAGGCGGCGGCGATCAAGGCGGTGCTGGAGTGGCTCGGGGGCCGCGGGGGCTACTCGCTCGAGTTCCTGGCCGACCTGGACGCCGCGCAGGCCGAGCGGGCGCTGACGGCGGTCAAGGGCGTGGGCATCAAGACCGCGCGGCTGACGCTTCTGTTCGGCTTCGGCCGTCCCGTGTTCGTGGTCGACACGCACGTGGTGCGCGTCAGCCGGCGGCTCCGTCTGGTGCCCGAGCGGTGCGGGCGCGAGAAGGCGCACGGGCTGCTGGACGCGCTGGTTGCGGACGATCGCAAGTACAGCGGGCACCTGAACATCATCGCGCACGGGCGGCGGGTGTGCCATGCCCGCTCGCCGCAGTGTGTCGGCTGCTGCATCCGGCCGTGGTGCGTGCACGTGCGCGGCGACGCGGCGGCTACCGGCGTTCGATAGCGCGTTCCAGTCGCTGCACGTCGCGTTCGAGCCGGTCGTGGGCGCGCCGCAGGTCGGCGAACGTGTTCACGTGGACGAACACGTTGCCCAGGTCGTGGACGTCGTCGCGCAGGTCCATCAGGTCGGCCTGCATGTTCTCCACGACCTGTGTGAGGAACTGCCCGTCGGCCTGGAGCCGCTGCACGGCCGTGCGGAGTGCGGCCAGTTCCTGCTCCTGCCGCTGCAGGGCCTCGATCCGCTGGGACGTCAACTGCTTCTCCAGGACGGCCAGGTCGATCTGATGCCGTCCGTAGTCGAGTTCCTGCATGCGCAGCGCCTCCTGCTGCCACTCTTCCCGTTCGTCGGACAGGACTTCGAGCTTGGCATTGATGCGGTCGCGGTCCTCGGTCGTCAGGCCGGCCAGCACGGCGCGCTGGTAGGCCTGGCGGGCGCGGACGAACTCGGCGGGCGGGTCCTCGGCCTCCCAGGCGCGACCGAGGTGGAAGTCGCCCTGGCGCTCGGCAAAGGCGGCCGCCGTGATCGTGAAGCGCTGCATGTCGCGGACGGTGGCGCGGGTGTAGCCGATGATGCCGGCCCCGATGGGCTCCACGCGCAGCAGAACGTCGTCCTCATAGACCAGGCGGCCCTCGACGGTCCGGCCCGGCAGCTCCAGCCGGACCATCGGCACCGTTCCATCGGCCGCGGGCGTCTCGACGGCCACCGCCGGATCGGCCGCCGGCGACGGTGCGGCCATCGGTTCGTCCGCGCGCCCGGCCGCCGTCAGTGCGACCAGGGCCCCCAGGACCAGCAGGACCTCCACCTTCGTTCTCATCTCGCCCCTCCCTTGCTCTTGTCTCCGAGAGTGTCCGGACTGTTTCACAGCATTATACCCTACTGGCGGCCGTTGCGCTGTCGGGACGATCCGGCGTCAGGCTGCGGAAAAGACGCTTGACGTTGCCCCCCGGGGACAGTAACATCGCGGGTGATTCCGTTCGCTGCACACAGCAAACAGGGAATGAGCTGATCACGTTCAGGGAGGCGAACATGGCGCGCGGGAAGACCTGGCGGGTAGTGGGCATGCTGGCACTTGTGGGTCTGGTGTTCAGCACCACGGGCTGCGGCTATCTGAAGAACTTGCGGGACGACGCGCTCGACATCGGCATGTGGTCGCACGGCATCGTTCCGCCGGTGGTGCCGACGGCCGACGGCCCGAAAGCCGTCGGCTTCGTGCCGCCGGCGATCGGTGTCTACATGCAGGCGACCGACCTGTTCCACCTGGGGGCGCTCTACAAGTTCACGGGTGACCTCGAGTGGGACCGTCGCAGCCTGGGCGTCGTGTTCGACAAGCGCGCGAAGTTCGGCCTGGGCCCCTTCCACTATGTGTCCATCGAGCAGTGCCCCGTGTGCACGACGGGCCACAAGGATCCCGAGAGCGACCTGGAAGGCTGGCGCCAGCACATGCTGGATCTCAAGGACCCGCTCTTCCACAGCCCGGCGAAGGTCATGATCTTCGAGCCCCGTCCGGAATACGACGATGAGTACTACATCGCCGGCGTGTCCGATCCCCGGCCGTCGCGCTACCTGGCGCACGGCTGGCAGGATTGGGGCCTGATCTCGTTCGAAATAGCCTTTCCGGAGCCGTTCCTGCTGCACTCCGGCTTCTACGGCCGGATCGGCGTCGATCCCTCCCAGATTCTCGACTTCATGCTGGGATTCGTCGGAGTCGACCTGTACAGCGACGCCGCCTATACGTTCATGGGCGACCTGAAGCGCTGAGAACCGCCGCACCGTTGACGCAGGAGTCTGCGGGCCGCAGCCGAACGCTGCGGCCCGTTTTCCTTGTCTCTCCTCCACTCTGTGGATCCGGGGGTGCCGGACCGGAGCGTGTCCGGCGCGGGCCGGGGGCCGGCAAACGGGGGGCCCGATGAAGAACGCCGCCGTCGCCGCGCTGTTCGAGACCATGGCCGACGTCATGGAGATCAAGGGCGAGAACGCCTTCCGCGTCAACTCCTATCGCAAGGTCGCCCGGATTCTGCGCGATCTGACCGAGGACCTCGAGGCGATCCACACGCGGGGCGAGCTGACCGAGTTGCCGGGCGTCGGCCAGAGCAGTGCGGAGAAGATCGCCCAGTACTTCGAGACCGGCCGCGTGGCGGCGTATGACGAGCTTCTGGACGGCTTTCCCCTCGGCGCGCTCGACATGCTGAGGGTGCCCGGGCTGGGGCCGAAGACGGTGGGGAGGCTGATGGCCGAGAAGGGCATCGACAGCCTCGATGCGCTGGAGCAGGCCGCCCGCACGGGCGGGTTGACCGGGCTGCCGGGCATGGGCGAGAAGACGGTGGCGAACATCCTGTCCGGGATCGACTTCCTGAAGCGCAGCGCCGGCCGCATCCTGCTCGGCCGGGCGCTGCCGGTGGCCGAACGGATCATCGGGGCGCTCAGGGAGGGCTGCGACCTGAAAGCGATCACGGCGGCCGGCTCGCTGCGGCGCATGCAGGAGACGGTCGGCGACATCGACATCCTGGCGACCGTCGAGGCGGCGCCCGGAGACGAAGCCGCCGCCGGCCGGCGGATCGTGGACGCCTTTGCGGCGCTGCCGGGCGTGGCCGAGGTGCTGGCGGCCGGCGACACGAAGGGGTCCGTGCGCACGGAGGACGGGCTGCAGGTGGACCTGCGGGTGGTGCGGCCGGAGAGCTACGGGGCGGCCCTGCACTACTTCACCGGTTCGAAGGCCCATAACGTCCGGCTCCGCGGCCGCGCCATCGAGATGGGCCTGAAGGTCAACGAGTACGGCGTCTTCGAGGGGGACCGCCGCGTGGCCGGCGCGACCGAGGAGGAGGTCTACGAGGCGCTGGGCCTGCGCTGGATCCCGCCGGAACTGCGGGAGGAGCGCGGGGAGATCGAGGCGGCCGAGGCCGGCACGCTCCCGCGCCTGGTGACGCTCGACGACATCCGCGGCGACCTTCACGCGCACACCGACTACAGCGACGGCGTGCTGCCCGTGTTCGAGATGGCCGCGGCCGCCCAGGAACTCGGCTACGCCTACCTGGCCATCACCGACCACAGCCCGTCGCTGGGCATCGCGCGGGGGCTCTCGGCCAAACGCCTGCGCGAGCAGCAGAAGGAGATCCGCGCGGCGCGGCGCCGGCTGCCGGGCTTCCGCATCCTGAGCGGCACCGAGGCGGACATCCTGCCCGACGGCACGCTGGACTACCCGGAATCGGTGCTGGCCGGCCTGGACTTCGTGATCGCCTCGGTGCACACCCACTTCCGCATGGCCGAGGACGAGATGACCGAGCGCATCCTGGCGGCCGTCCGCAGTCCGTACGTGGCGGCCATCGGCCACCTGACGGGCCGCCTGCTGGGCCAGCGGGAGGGTTACGCCGTGGACGTGGGGCGGGTCCTGGAGGCCTGCGCCGAGTCGGGCACCGCCCTGGAGCTGAACGCCCACACCGAGCGACTGGACATCAACGACACGATCTGCCGACGCGCGAAGGACGCCGACGTGCGCGTGATGATCGGGACGGACGCCCACCGGCCCGAGCACTTCGGCCTGATGGCGCTCGGCATCGGCACGGCGCGCCGGGGCTGGCTGGAGCCGGGCGACGTGCTGAACTGCATGGGGGCCGACGAACTGACGGAATACGTGCGGGCGAAGCGGCCCGCCCGGCGCTCCCGGAAGCCGGCTACCTGAGGCGGGCCGTCTGCGACAGGGCCATCTTCAGCGACACGAACTCCATCAGGGCCCCGATGCTCACGATCCCGACCGGCCGGCCTTCATCGACGATCAGGGCCACGTCCGGCTCGCTGCGGTGCAGCAGGTGCAGGGCGTCCATCGCCGGCGTATCGGGGTGCAGGAGCTTGGTCTCGTGCACGGGCTGCATGACCGCGCGCACGTCCGCGCGCGTCCGGAACTCGGCGGGGACCCGGCCCGGCGCACGGGCATCCAGCAGCCCGGCCACCCGGCCCCAGGCATCGACGACGGGGTAGTAGTTGAACCGGTAGCGGAAGGCGTAATCGCGCACGAAGGCGTGGATGCTCAGGTCCTCGGGGACCGTGACCATCTGCGGCGTCACGAACGGGCGCACCGTCTCTCCGGTCAGTTGCTCGCGCAGGACGACGGCCTGCATGCTGCTGCGGCCGGCCCGGTATACGAAGAACCCGAGGATGATCGGCCAGACGCCCCCCAGGTTGTGCGGGGGGAACAGGACCAGGAACCCGCCGGCGGCCATCATGGTCATGCTGGCCAGCGAGCCGATGCCGACGGCGACGCGCGTGGCCAGATGCAGGCTGCCGGAGACGCCCCAGACGACGCTGCGCAGCACGCGGCCGCCGTCGAGCGGGAAGGCCGGGAGGCTGTTGAATGCTGCGAGGATGAAGTTCGCCCCGGCCAGCAACCCGAGGAGCGCCGGCACGGCACGCGGGCATCCCAGCGCGGCGGCCGCCAGCAGCAGCACCGTGGAGAGCAGGCCGAGCACGACGCTGGTGAGCGGGCCGGCGACGGCCATGAAGAACTCGCACGCGGCCGTCGGGGGCTCATCCTCGAGCCGGCTGACCCCGCCGAACACGAACAGCGTGATGCCGGCCACGCGCATGCCCATCCCGCGGGCCACGAGCGAGTGGGCCACCTCGTGGAGCAGCAGCGACGCGAACAGCCCGGCCGTGCCGGCGGCGGCCAGGCCCCACCGGAGCAGCCGCGGCGCATCCGGTCCCAGCCCGACGCCGAACGGCCCCTGCGCGAGCGTCAGGAACACCAGGGCCACCAGGATGAGCCAGGACGCATTGGCCCTGATCGGCAGGCCGAACAGGCGAAACAACGTCTTGTCCCTGCCGGCGAACGGCATGGTGCTCCTCTCGCGGGCGCCCTTACGAACCGACCAGCTTGCGGAGCGCCTTGCGGGCTTCCGCGCGCTGGCTGACGCCGCCGTCGCGTGAGCGTTCCTTCTCCAGCTTCGCCAGGACGCGCTCGACCTCCTCGGCGTCGACCGGGAGCTGCACGGTGCGGCCCTTGAACGCGGACACGTAGGCGGCGTTGGCCAGTTCGACTTCGTTGAGCCCGTCCTCGCCGGAGGCCACCATCGGCGTGCCTTTGAGGAGGTGGTCGACGAACGGCCGGAAGACGTTGATGTGCGAGCCTCCGGACCGCGCGGGGATCTTGACCTCCTTCCACGTGCACCTGGGCGCGGGGATGAAGTCGGCGCGGGGTTCCTGGCACTCGAAGATGTGTTTCGAGACGGGCTGGGCCAGTTGCCCGAACCGCAGGGTGTTGTTCTCCCACACCAGGGTGCCCCTGTCGCCGACCAGCGTGAACGTGTCGCCGCCCGGCAACTCCGACGTCGTGGCGAAGAAATAGCCCGTCTTCTCGCCCTCGTAGCCGAACACGACGTGCGCCGTGTTCTCCACCTCGATGTCGTGCAGCCGCGTGCTCATGACGGAGGTGACGCTGCTCGGCATGCCGCCGATCCACTGGAACACGTCCATCTGATGGGGGGCCTGGTTCTGCAGGATGCCGCCCCCTTCGCCGTTCCAGGTGCCGCGCCAGGGGCTGCTGGCGTAGTAGGCCTGGGTGCGGTACCAGCTCGTGCAGACCAGGCTGACGCGCAGGAGGTCCCCCAGGCGCCCTCCGTCGACCATCTCCTTGATCTTGCGCATGGCGGGCGCCGTGCGCAACTGCAGCATCGAGCCCATGGCGACGCCGTTCTTCCGGCACGCCTCCACCATGGCCCGGGCCGGGCCGATCGTGGCGGCCAGGGGCTTCTCGCACATCACGTGCAGGCCGGCGCGCGCGGCCTGGATGGCCACCGGCGCGTGCCAGAAGTGCGGCGTGCCGACGATGACGGCGTCGATCAGGCCGGACTCGAACATCTTCACCGGATCGGTGAACGCGGGGATGCCGAACTGCTCGCCCGCGCGCTGAGCCGCGTCGCCGAAGCTGTCGGCGATCGCGCCGACCGTCATCTTCGGGCTCCTCTGCTTCAGGATCGTCTGGGCGTGCCACTTCCCGATGTAACCGGCGCCCACGATGCCGAAACGCACCTTCTTGAGCGTCTTCGAGGCCATGTGTCTCCTCTCCTCTTCTTCGCCAGTCGAACCGTGAGTCCCGCCCGGCGGTGCCGGCTCAGCGGAACCGTGGAGGACACGCGTCGGTCACCTAACCGCCGAAGGTGGCGGCCGGCGCGGGCAGCTCGCGTTTGATCTCGTCGATGCGATAGCCGAAGCCGGGGCCCTGAAGCGTCGACAGATCGACGCAGCCGTTGCGTCGCCAGTAGACGCCCGGGTGCACCTCGGCTTCCGGGAGTGACGCCTCCGGGTAGAACTGCATGGCGTTCGTCTCGACCCCCATGATGGTGCCGGCGTGTGCGGCCAGCAGGCAGTGGGGGATCTGGGCAAGCGTCGGGTTGCTCAGGTCCTGCACCATCAGCGTCATGCCGTGCGCCTTCGCCCAGCAGAGGGTCAGCAGCGCGCCGGTCTGCGTCTTGCACGTTTTCAGCGCCACGCCGGTCCAGCCCAGCGTGCGGCCCAGGCGTACCAGGCGCCAGTCGTGCGCGCTCTCGTCCATGAACAGGGGCTTGCGGGCCGAGACGCTGTGGACGTCGATCGGGTGCTCCTCCAGTTCATACGGGAAGGGCTGTTCGACGTAGAGGATCTTGCCGTAGCAGAGCGGGTCGTCCCACTTGAGCTTGTCCAGGATCTCCGTGACGTACGCCGGGTCCATGACCGTGCAGTTGAAGTCGCTGGTGAGCCAGGGCACGTCCATCTCGGCGGCGATCCGGCCGACCTTCGTCAGGCGGTCGTAGTCCCAGACGGGATCGTTGCCGCGCAGTTTGACCTTGAGGCACTGCAGGCCGTCCTTGCGGATCCAGTCGCGCAGCAGCACGGGGTAGCCGTCGTCCGGCTCGGTGCCGGTCAGTTCCGACTCGTCGATGACGTCCTTGCCGGCCACCAGGTGCCAGGCGGGCAGAACCTGGTCCCGCGGCAACACCAGGTAGTCGGCGGGGTACTTGCCCTCGAAGGAGACCTTGCTCCCCTCGGCCGGCGAGATGAACTGCGCCAGGTCGGCCGTCATGTAGTCCTTGTTGTAGGTCTCGTAGACCGGCACGCCGTGGAGCTGCCCGTAGGCGTCGTGCAGGGCGATGTCGAACAGGGAGCAGCAGACGAGGCCGGCCAGCCAGGGCATCGGCTTCGGCGCATTGCCCCCGGCGTTGAAGGCGTCGAGCAGCCCGGGCAGGGCCTTGAAGATGAACTCGTGCCCGACCTCGATGGGGTGGCCGGAGACGTCGAACTGCGCCCAGGCCTCCGCCAGGCGGATCGTGAAGGCCTTCAGGGCCTCGTTGCGCACCTCGTAGCTCAGGTCGCACGGCCAGACCCACTGGACGCTCAGCGGGGTCTCCCCCCAGCCCTCCGCCGTGCGGCCATCGGTTCCGCGCACGGTCAGGCGCACGCGTGCGAGCGTGACGTGCGTCAGCGTCTCCGGCCCGAACTTGAGGGGCACCCGCGTCTCGATGGGCAGGAAGTGCAGACACGTTCCGGTCGGCCGTACGTCGGTCTTTAGTGACATGGCACACCCTCTCTTCACAAGGTGGTCTCGCCGCGCGTCCGCTTCTGCCGGCACCCCGGTCCGACGGCTCCACGCGGGACCGTATGATACCAAACGCCCGCCCGTGCGTAAACCGCCGCCGCATGTGGTAGCATGGACGCCGTGCGAGCCGCCGGCTCAGTGGCGGGCTGAGCGGTCTCACACGTGTCTTTCATGGTCCTGCTGCACTGAGGCCGCGGGGAGGGATGCCCGCCCTGTCCATTCGGAGGGCATGCCGCGTGCCCCGGGGACGCCGGCCCCCGGGACCGTGGAGGACGGATGGCACTCCTTCTGCAACTCGGGTGGGAGGTGACGCAATGCAGCAGAGCATACGGACGCGTTCGCGGCTGGTCCTCGTCCTCGGGTTGTGCGCCGCCCTGTGCGGATGCGCGGTCGGCCGGGATCGGGACACGCTCTACCAGGTCTCCACGCTCAACGCGCTGCTGGCGGGGCTCTACGAAGGGCCGACCACCATCGAGGAACTGACGGCGCACGGCGACCTCGGGATCGGCACGTTCGACGGCGCCGACGGCGAGATGGCCGTGATCGACGGGCACGTCTACCAGATGAAGTCCGACGGCGTGGCGTACAAGGCGGACGGCGCCTGGCACACGCCGTTCGCCGCTGTGACGTTCTTCGAGCCCGACGGCTCGGCGCCCGTGCCTTCGGGGACGGACATGGCGAGCATCGGCGCGTTCCTGGACGGGCTTGCGGGCGCGCCGAACGTGCCGCTCGCCGTGCGCGTGCGGGGGCATTTCATCCGGGCAAAGACCCGCGCCGTCCCCCGGCAGACGCCGCCGTATCGGCGCCTTGTCGAGGTGACGAAGGAGCAGCCGGTCTTCGACCTGCGCGAGGTGGACGGCGACCTCGTCGGCTTCCGCCTGCCGGAATACCTGGACGGCGTGAACATGAGCGGCTACCACCTGCACTTCATCACGGCCGACCGCAAGGCCGGCGGGCATGTGCTCGACTTCGAGGTGGAGCACGGGACGGTCGAGTGGGACCTGACGCCGCGGCTCACGCTGGTGCTGCCCGAGACGGGCGCCTTTCCCGACGCCGACCTGACGCCGGCGGCACCCGACGAGGTCACGCGCGTGGAGCGCTGACGGCACGGCGTCTCGAACAGCGTCCGCACGCACCGCGCGCCGCTCGCAGAGGTCGACGAACAGCCGGTCAACGCCCCGCATGCGGCAGGCCGTCTCCAGGACCGTCTGCGACATCCGGCCGAGCACCGTGCAGCGCGCTTTGACGCCGGCGTGCGCCGGGGGGTATGCTGCACGCACCTCCCAGCAGAAGGAGCAGCACGATGGCCGCGACGGTCCTGCCGGTGCGCGCGTTCATGATCCACGTCACCCACTACGACCCGGTGTGGTGGAAGAAGAAGTCGCGCGAGAAGCCGTTCGACCCGAAGGTGGCGAACGACGTCATCGACGCCATGGCGCAGGAGGACATGAACCTGCTGGTGATCGACATCGCGGACGGCGTGAAGTACAAGTCGCATCCCGAACTGACGCGTCCCTACAGCGTCCCGATGGGTGTGCTCAAGCGCCTGGCGCAGTACGCACGCAAGCGCGGGATTGAAGTGGTGCCGAAGCTGAACTTCTCGCAGAGCGGCTACCAGTTCCACCACCAGTGGCTCCGCCCGCACGGCTGGTTCGACAGCGAGCAGTACTACAAGCTGGCCTTCGAGCTGATCGACGAAGCCGTCGCGGCCTGCGAGCCGGAGCGGTTCGTCCACATCGGTATGGACGAGGACATGGACCGCTCGCACCGGCAGTTCGCCCTGGCCGTGCGGACGCTCGCGGAAGGCGTGAAGGAGCGCGGGCTGCGCGCGGTGATGTGGAAGGACAGCCCCATCATCACGCCGGGCATTTGGGAGGGGCCGGGCGAGAAGAGCCGCGCGGCCGAGAAGACCACGCCGAAGGACGTCGTCCAGGTGCCGTGGGGCTACCGCGCCGCGAGTCCGGATCTTGTGCGCCATCTGCGCCGGAAGGGCTTTGAAGTCTGGGGCGCCACCGGCGGCAAGCCGGAGCTGGTGCGCGCCTGGCGCGACGCCTGCTTGCGCTACGGCGGCACGGGCATCCTCCTGACGGCCTGGCGGCCCTGCCGTCCCGGCAACCGCAAGGCGTTCCTCGAACAGATCCGCACCTGCGGCCCGCTCTGCAGGGCAGGTTAGGGGCGGCCTTCGCCCGGCTTGCGGCCCACTCCGGAGGATCGTGGTATGCCTGCACCGTGCACGTTGCCCAGCATCGTGCTGATCCTTGTGGACGACATGGGCTACGGGGACTTCAGCGCGTTCAACGGCGGCCTGTCCAGTACGCCCACGCTTGACGCGCTGATGCAGCAGAGCGTCTGCCTCTCCCAGCACTACAGCGCCTCGCCCATCTGCGCGCCCGCCCGGGCGGCGCTGATGACCGGCCGCTATCCCCACCGCACGGGCGCCATCGAGACGCGCGAACTGCGCGGGCTCTGCAACATGGCCCTGCGCGAGACGACCATCGCCGACCTGCTGAAGCGCGCCGGATACACGACCGGCCTCGTGGGCAAGTGGCATAACGGCTGTCTGCGCAAGGAGTTCCACCCCCACGCGCGCGGCTTCGACGAGTTCGCCGGATTCCGCAGCGGCTGGCAGGACTACTTCCACTGGGTGCTGGAGCGCAACGACCGCTTCGAGAGATCCGACGGCCGCTACCTCACCGATGTCTTCACGGACGAGGCCGTAGACTTCATCCGGCGCCGCAAGGGCGGGCCGTTCTTCCTGAACCTGGCCTACAACGCGCCGCACACGCCGCTGCAGACGCCCGAGGACGAGGTGCGGCCGTTCGCCGAGACCGGCAAGTTCAACCGCGGGGTCAGCACGATCTACGGCATGCTCCACCGGATGGACGCCGGCGTGGCGCGCGTGCTGGAGACGCTGCGCCGGGAGGGCCTGGAAGACAACACGATCGTCCTGTTCACCAGCGACAACGGCCCGCAGTTCGGCGGCCGGGGCGAGGACTGCACGACGCGCTTCAACTGCGGCCTCCACGGCTCGAAGAGCTTCGTCTACGAAGGGGGGATCCGCGTGCCGGCGATCCTCCGCTGGCCGGCCGGGATGGACGGCGGCCGGGAGCTGCACCACATGGTGCATTTCTGCGACTGGCTGCCGACGCTGCTGGCCGCCGCCGGCCTCGAAGTGCCTGCCGAACTGGATGTCGACGGCGCGAACGTCCTGCCCGCGCTGCGCGGCGAGAGCAACCAGGTGCCGACCGTTCGGTTCTGGCAGTGGAACCGCTACCAGCCCGTCGTTACGAGCAACGCCGCGATGCGCGACGGTGACTGGAAGCTCGTGCGGCCGTCGATCGAGGAGACGTTCCGGACGGACCCGGCGGAACAGGAGCTCGACAGCGCCTACCGCAACGAGCCGTGGAAGGGCCACGACGTGATCACCGGCGCCTACCCGCCGCGCGAACTGCCGGAGCCGCATCCGCTGGAGCTGTACAACATCGCCGACGACCCGCGCGAGGAGCATGACCTGGCCGGCGAGCACCCGCGGCGCGTGCGCCGCATGTCCGACGCGCTGGAGACCTGGTTCGAGCAGGTCGAGGCCGACCGCGCCGCGGCCGGCGGGCCGTGGTAGGCGCGGGCAAGAGGACTTCGGTGACTCCCGTGCGGCACGAGGGCGGCGCGCGATCGCGGGTCACTCTCGGATGTCATCCTGAGCGGCACGTGGACGATGTGACGGTCGCGAGTTCGCCCTCGGGTGTCATCCTGAGCGGCACGGCGACGGTGTGACGGTCGCGAGTTCGCGCCCGGGTGTCATCCTGAGGCCCGCTCAGGCGGGCCGAAGGACCTCGATTCGGCAATCAGGGCGACGCGGCCGAATGCCGGAAGGCTCGTCGGTCACGTGTCCGGGTTGCGTGCTCGTAGCGGCGCCGGAAGCCACACAGGCGAGATCCTTCGTCGCTGCGCTCCTCAGGATGACAGGTTGTGGCCGGGCCAGGCGGTTCGGGGATGCGGAGCTTGGCCCGCGCGGCACGTGGA